>NZ_JAGPXZ010001119.1:0-1373 GCF_018070305.1 Micromonospora sp. M51
TTAGCCTGGGGTAGGGAGGGTGGGTCCCGCCGCACCCGGGCCGCCCGGCCCACCCCGGATCGGATGATCGGCTACACGTACCTGTGCAAATGCGGGCATAGCACCATGATCACGTTGACTTCGGAAGTGCTTCTCTCGTTACGGTCCGACCCGGTTTGTTCAGACGACGAAAGGACCGGGCCGGTGGCAGGCAGGCACTCCCGTACCCGCATCTTCTCCTCCCCGGCGGGCATCGTGGCCACCGCGGCGGTCGGCGTCGCCCTCGCGGTCGGGGGCACCGTCGGTGCCGTGCAGCTGGCCTCCGGCTCCGACCAGTCGGGGCAGGTTGCTCTCGACTCCACCCCGACCACCGCCGCGAGCAGCCTCACCCCCAGCTCCCCAAGCGTCTCCCCGAGCGCCAGTGCCTCGCCCAGCGCGACCGCAAGCCCGTCGGCGACCCGGTCGCAGCAGGCCGCCTCCCGGAGCAAGGAGCGCACCACGTCGCCGAAGCCGAAGCCGAAGCCGACCGCGAAGAAGACCACGGCCGCGGCGAAGGTGCTGGAGAGCGGTTCGTGCGGTGCCTCGTTCTATTCCGACGGGCAGCTCACCGCCAACGGCGAGTCGTTCAACCCTGACGCGCTGACCGCCGCGCACAAGACACTGCCGTTCAACACCAAGGTCCGGGTGACCAACCCGGCCAACGGCAAGTCGGTGACGGTGCGGATCAACGACCGCGGCCCGTTCATCGACGGCCGCTGCCTGGATCTCTCCCGGGCCGCCTTCGCCACCATCGCCTCGGTCGACGTGGGCGCGCTCACCGTCCGCTACGAGGTTCTCGGCTGAGCGGCGCGGACGACGCCGATTCGGTCAGCCGACTGGGCCGGCCGGACAGAACCTGCTCGGACGACGGGTCAGGTTCATTCACCGGTTCACGTGGATCAGGCAAACTGTCAGTCGTACCCACGCGACTCCTCCAGTCGGGCCGCCGCCCGCTGAGCCCCGGATCCCGCGCCGGCCTCGGCGCGGCCCTCGTTCTGCTCGCGATCGTGTCGGCGGTGGAGGTGGCGGACGGCCGGGAGGTGCACTACGTCGCGCTCCTGGCCGCCGCACCGGTGCTCGCCGCGGCCCTGGCGTCCTGGCTGGTGGTCCTGGGGGTGGGCGTCGCGGCGACTCTGTTCAGCGTCGGCTTCGCGCTGGTCGCGCCGAAGGTTTCGTTGGACACCTCGGTCAACGTTGTCGCGGTCGCGCTCGTCACCGCGTTGGCAGTGGCGGTGGCCTGGGTTCGCCAGCGGCAGGCCGAGCGGATCGTCGAGCTGACCAAACTCGCCTCGGTGGCCCAGCAGGCGGTGTTGCGCCCGCTCGGACCGCAGGTCGGCACGCTCTCGGTAGCGGGG
>NZ_JAGPXZ010001120.1:0-1373 GCF_018070305.1 Micromonospora sp. M51
TACCTCCGCTGAGTCGAGGGTCAGGAATCCGACAAAGGCTAACCGCCGTGTCGAGGTATGGCACCGGCTGGGGTGGTCGTCATGTTGTTTCCGTTCCGCAACCCGATACGCCTGGCGTCACAACTGTGGGTTTCTCGTACGCTGTGCCCGCGAAGAGTCCCCTCACGACGGCGGAGCCCGGCTTCCACCCCTCTCGCCGGCCCGTCATAACAACCCCCTCCGGTGGCCTGCCGGCCCCGGTCGGAAAGGACATGGTGCACTGATGAGAAGGCTGACCCGTACGGTCGCTACGGCCGCGCTGGCCACCGCCCTCGCCCTTGTCTCCGCCTGCAGCAGCGGGTCGGATTCGGCCGACGACGCCAAGGGCGGCGACGGCAAGGCGCTGGAGAAGGTGACCTACCTCACCTCGTTCGGCAACTTCGGCCGTGACTCCTACGCCTGGGTGGCAAAGGACAAGGGCTTCTTCAAGGAAGCCGGCTTCGACGTCGAGATCAAGGCCGGCCAGGGCACCGGCGGCGTGATCCAGACCGTCGTCGGCGGCCAGGCCGACTTCGGCCCGATCGACCTCACCGGCGGTCTGCTCCAGCTCGGCAACGGCCAGGCGAAGGACTTCACCGCGGTGGCCGCGATCCAGCAGCGCACCATGGCGGGCATCGCCACCGTCGAGGGCAAGAACATCAGCTCCCCGAAGGACCTGGAGGGCAAGAAGCTCGCCGACACCCCCGGGTCCGTGGTCCGCAACCTCTTCCCGACGTACGCCCGGCTCGCCGGTGTGGACGCGACCAAGGTGACCTGGGTCAACGGTGAGGCGCAGAACCTGATCGGCACGCTGGCCTCCGGCTCGGTGGACGGCATCGGTCAGTTCGTCGTCGGTCAGCCGACCATCGAGGCGGCGGCCAAGAAGAAGGCCGTCATGCTGCCGTACAGCAACGTGATGCAGGACCTCTACGGCAACGTGCTGATCACCTCCTCGAAGATCGCCAAGGAGAAGCCCGAGATGGTGAAGCGGTTCACCGCGGCGCTGCTCAAGGGCCTCGAGTACAGCCTGGCGAACTCCAAGGAGGCCGCCGACATCCTGAAGAAGAACGTCGACGCCACCAACCCGGTCTCCGCCGCCGCCGAGCTGGACCTGATGGCCGCGTACGTCCGCTCCGGCAACACCGGCACCGCGATCGGCACCCTGGACAGCGGCCGGGTCGCCAAGAGCATCGCCATCCTGCAGGGCGCCGGCGCGCTGAAGCAGAACATCACCCCCGAGCAGATCATCGACTTCAGCCTCGCGCCGAAGGCCTGATCGTCCGGTCGTCATCAGGGGGTACGTTCCGCCGATCCCGGTGGGGCGTACCCCCGACGCTCGTCGGCCCCCGGCGGGC
>NZ_JAGPXZ010001121.1:0-1368 GCF_018070305.1 Micromonospora sp. M51
GGGCCGTCGCCGTCGTCAGCGGCCCGATCCTCAGCATCACCGAGGGCAGCGTGCCGCGTACCTTCCAGTTCACCTACCTGGCCGACGACCGCGACGGCCCGGCGGTGACCTGGATCGCCGGTAGTGCGCCCGGTTCGCCCTTCCCCGACGAGCCCGTCGAAGCCCCCTACGACGGGCCGCCCTGGCCGGTGCAGGTCGGCCTCGCCGAGACGGCCGCCGCCGCACTCAACCTCGGCCCCGGCGATCGGCTCCCGGTCAAGGACGGCCAGGGACGCGACAGGGACGTGCGGATCAGCGGGATCTACCGACCCGTGGACAGCACCGACAGCACCTGGCGACTCGCCCCGGCGCTCCTGGGCCCCCTGCCCGGCGCTGACGGTGTGGGGATCACCCGGTTCGCCGGCCTGCTGTCACGCGAGTCGCTACCGGACGCCCGGCTCGCCGTCGACGAGGACCAACTGCGGCGCACCGTCCACTTCGCCCCCGAACCCGGCGCGCTCACCTGGGACACCACGGCGACGCTCGCCAACCAGGTGGTCGCGCTCAAGGCGGCCTCCGGCTCATCAGGCGCCCGCGACGGGTCCCTGCGCTGGGAATCGCAGCTCGACACCACACTGCGCGACGCCCGTACGCGCGGCAACGCCGCTTCCGCGCAGGCCGCCGTCCTGCTCACCGGGATCCTGACCGTCACGGTGCTGGTCCTGCTGCTCGCCGCCGCGCTACTGGTCCACCGCCGCACCCCGGCGTTGGGCGCCGCCCGGCAGCGCGGGGCGGCGTTACCCGACCTGGCCGCGGAGCTGACCATCGAGTCCACAGTGGTGTCGGTGTCGGCCGCCGCCGTCGGGCTCGCGCTCGCCCGCGCGGTCACTCCGGGCGTCTCCTGGACCTGGGCCGTTCCCGTGGTCCTGGCCGGCGCGGTCGCCGGGCCGGCGTTCGGCACCCTCGCCGCCGCCCGCGCCAGCCGCGACCGACGCCAGCCCGCCAACCCGGCCGCTCGGCGCTGGATCCGGGTCACCGGTCAGCTGCGCCGCGCCGCCGTGGAGGCGGCTGTCCTGATCGCCGCGGTCGCCGGGTTCGTCACACTGCACCAGCGTGGGCTCCTGCCCGACGCCGCCGACGGCGACACCGGTGAGCTGACCGGCGACCTGGTCCTGCCGGTCAGCGCCCTCGCTCTGGGCGGGCTCGTCGGCGCGCTGGTCCTGCTCCGGCTGCTGCCCCTCGGGGTGCGGTTCGCGCTCCGCCAGGCGCTGCGCTCGCGTCGCCCGCTGGCCGTGTTCAGTGCCGCCCGGGCGGCCACCACGGCCGGGCGCGCGTTGCCGCTGCTGGTTCTGGTCAGCGCCACGGCGCTCGCGTCGTTCGCGCTCATCC
>NZ_JAGPXZ010001122.1:0-1365 GCF_018070305.1 Micromonospora sp. M51
AAGAACGCGGGTGTGCCGATCGTCGGCACCTCCCCGGAGTCGATCCACCTGGCCGAGGAGCGGGGCGCGTTCGGCGCGGTGCTGGCCCGCGCCGGGCTGCGCGCGCCGTCGCACGGCATGGCCACCTCGTACGACGAGGCGAAGGCCATCGCCGACGAGATCGGCTACCCGGTGCTGGTCCGGCCGTCGTACGTGCTGGGCGGGCGGGGCATGGAGATCGTCTACGACGATCCGACGCTGCGCGACTACATCGGTCGGGCCACCGACATCTCCCCGGACCACCCGGTGCTGGTGGACCGGTTCCTCGACGACGCCATCGAGATCGACGTGGACGCGCTCTGCGACGCCGACGGCGAGGTCTACATCGGCGGCGTGATGGAGCACATCGAGGAGGCCGGCATCCACTCCGGCGACTCGTCCTGCGCGCTCCCGCCGATCACCCTCGCCGGCTCGCACCTCGCGGAGGTGCGCCGCTACACCGAGGCGATCGCCCGGGGCGTCGGCGTGCGGGGCCTGCTCAACGTGCAGTACGCCCTCAAGGACGACGTGCTCTACGTCCTGGAGGCCAACCCGCGCGCGTCGCGGACCGTTCCGTTCGTCTCCAAGGCCACGGCGGTGCCGCTGGCCAAGGCGGCGGCGCGGATCGCGCTCGGGGCGAGCATCGCCGAGCTGCGCGCCGAGGGCCTGCTGCCGGCCACCGGGGACGGGGGCACGATGCCCGCTGACGCCCCGGTGGCGGTGAAGGAGGCGGTGCTGCCGTTCAAGCGCTTCCGGACCCGCGCGGGCAAGGGGATCGACTCGCTGCTCGGCCCGGAGATGAAGTCGACCGGCGAGGTGATGGGCATCGACACCAACTTCGGGCACGCCTTCGCCAAGAGTCAGTCGGCCGCGTACGGGTCGTTGCCGACCGCCGGGAAGATCTTCGTCTCGGTGGCCAACCGCGACAAGCGCGGCATGATCTTCCCGATCAAGCGGCTGGCGGATCTGGGCTTCGAGATTGTCGCCACCGCCGGCACGGCCGAGGTGCTGCGCCGCCACGGCATCGCCTGTGAGCAGATCCGCAAGCACTACCAGGCCGGTGCGGGCGATGACGCGGTGTCGTTGATCGGCGGCGGCCACGTGGCGCTGGTGATCAACACCCCGCAGGGTTCCGGTGCCAGCGCCCGCTCGGACGGCTACGAGATCCGCAGCGCGGCCGTCACCGCGGACATCCCCTGCATCACCACCGTTCCCGGCGCGGCGGCGGCGGTGATGGGCATCGAGGCGCGTATCCGCGGCGACATGCAGGTCCGGCCTCTGCAGGACCTGCACGCCATCCTGCGGGCGGCCCAGTGACAGTGTTCGAGCGGGCGGTACGGCCGTGGT
>NZ_JAGPXZ010001123.1:0-1356 GCF_018070305.1 Micromonospora sp. M51
ACGATCCCGGGCGGCTCAGCCGCCTCTTCGACGGCACGGACGCGATAGTGGCGGCGATCCGTCCCGCCCCCGGGTACGAACACACCGTCGCCGCGACCACCACGACGCTGCTCGACGCGGCCGAGGCGGCCCGGACGCGCATCGTCGTCGTTGGCGGTGCCGCCCCGCTGCGGATCCCCGGGCATCCCGACCGCCTCGTCCTCGACAGCCCGGAGTACGTGCCGCGGGCCTGGCGAAGCATCGCCGCCGCCAGCATCGCGCAACTCGACGCCTGCCGGGCGCACCGGGCCGACTGGGTCTACCTGAGCCCGCCCGCCATCCTCGAACCCGGAACCCGCACCGGTACGTACCGACGGGGCACCGCGACGCTCATCACCGGTGCCGACGGCGCGTCCCGAATCTCGGCGGAGGACCTCGCCGTCGCCGTCCTCGACGAACTCGAGAGCCCGGGCGGGGACAAACACTTCACCGTGGGATGAGTTCCCCGTACGGGCGCGGACCGGCCGCCATGGCGATCATCCTCATCTATCGCTACGATCCGACATCGACATATCACTGAGCGTTGATGTGTGCTGTCGTGAGGTTCTGGACGCTGGCAGTCCGGCGCCGCCACCACACGGCGCCGGCCTGAGGATCACGCCGCCTCGACGAAGGGAATCCGGATGACGGAGAGCGCGCCGACCACCGAGAGCCGAACCGTTCCACCCGCGCGGGCGTACCCGTTCAGCGTTCCTGACCGCCTCGTCGTCGACCCGACCTACGGCCAGCTGCGCGAGAGCGAGCCGATGACCCGGGTGCAGCTCCCCTACGGTGAGGAGGCGTGGCTCGCCACCCGGTACGAGGACGTCCGTACGGTCCTCGGCGACGTCCGGTTCGGCCGCGCCCCGGCCGTCCAGCGCGACGAGCCCAGGCTCACCCCGCGCCAGCAGTACAGCGGCATGCTGACCATGGACCCACCCGATCACACTCGGCTGCGCCGGTTGGTGGCGAAGGCATTCACGGCCCGCCGGGTGGAGGCGTTGCGCCCCCGCACCCAGGAGATCGCCGACACGCTGGTCGACGACATGGTCCGCCTCGGTCCTCCGGCCGACCTGGTGGAGCACGTCGCCACACCGTTGCCGATCCAGGTGATCTGCGAGCTGCTCGGCGTCCCGTACGCCGACCGCGACCGCTTCCACACCTGGTCCGAGGCGATCGTCTCGACCACCTCGCTGCCCATGGAGACGATCCAGGAGTACCTGAACAATCTCTGGGGCTACATCGGTGATCTGGTCGCCGAGCGCCGCCGCGAGCCGGGGATCGACGACCTGCTCGGCGACCAGATCACCGATGTAGCCCCAGAGATTGTTCAGGTAC
>NZ_JAGPXZ010001124.1:0-1354 GCF_018070305.1 Micromonospora sp. M51
TTCGAGCTGCCCATCGTGCGGACCGTGCAGCCGTCGGAGGGCTTCGACGGCAAGGCGTACACCGGTGACGGCCCGGCGATCAACAGCGCCGCGCCCGAGCGCGGCCTGGACCTGGACGGCCTGGGGGTCGCCGACGCCAAGGCGGCGATCATCGCGTGGCTGGAGGCGAACGGACACGGCACCGGCGCGGTGACCTACCGGCTGCGCGACTGGCTGTTCTCCCGGCAGCGCTACTGGGGTGAGCCGTTCCCGATCGTCTACGACGAGACCGGCGCCGCGATCGCCCTGCCGGAGGAGATGCTGCCTGTCGAGCTGCCGGAGGTGGAGGACTTCTCCCCGAAGACGTTCGACCCGGACGACGCGGCCTCCAACCCGGAGACCCCGCTGTCGCGTCGCCGCGACTGGGTCGAGGTGGAGCTGGACCTGGGCGACGGGCCGAAGCGCTACACCCGCGAGACCAACGTGATGCCGCAGTGGGCCGGCTCCTGCTGGTACGAGCTGCGCTACCTGGACCCGAGCAACTCCGACCGGTTCGTGGACGCGGAGAACGAGCGCTACTGGATGGGTCCGCGCGGCGAGGGCGACTGCGGGGGCACCGACCTGTACGTCGGCGGCGCCGAGCACGCCGTGCTGCACCTGTTGTACGCGCGCTTCTGGCACAAGGTCCTGTTCGACCTGGGGCACGTGTCGTCGTTCGAGCCGTTCCGCAAGCTGTTCAACCAGGGCATGATCCAGGCGTACGCGTACACCGACTCGCGCGGCAGCTACGTGCAGGCCGAGGAGGTCTTCGAGCGCGACGGCGCCTACTACCTGGGCGACCTGGCGGTGAACCGCGAGTACGGCAAGATGGGCAAGTCGCTGAAGAACGTGGTGACCCCCGACGAGATGTGCGCCGCCTACGGCGCTGACACCTTCCGGGTGTACGAGATGTCGATGGGCCCGCTGGAGGTGTCCCGCCCCTGGGAGACCCGGGCGGTGGTCGGCTCGTACCGGTTCCTGCAGCGGGTCTGGCGGGCCGTTGTCGACGAGCAGACCGGTGCCCTGCGGATCACCGAGGACCCGGCCGACGAGGCGACCCGCCGGCTGCTGCACAAGGTCATCGACGGGGTCCGTGGCGACATGGACGGCATCCGGTTCAACACCGCCATCGCCAAGCTGATCCAGCTGACCAACGGGCTGACCGGGCTGTCGGCGACGCCCCGCGAGGTGGCCGAGCCGCTGGTGCTGATGGTGGCGCCGTTCGCCCCGCACCTGGCCGAGGAGTTGTGGCGCAAGCTGGGCCATGACACCTCGCTGACGTACGCGGACTTCCCGAGCGCCGACCCGGCGTTGCTGGTGGCCGACACGGTGACCT
>NZ_JAGPXZ010001125.1:0-1354 GCF_018070305.1 Micromonospora sp. M51
GGATGCGCAGCGGGCCATCATCGGGGGCCGCCGCCAGCAACGCCGCGAAACCGGCCAGGAACGGCACGTAGACGGCGATCAGGGTGGCCGCGGTGAGATCCCGCTGGAAGCCCGCCGGCCCGTCACCCAACCGCCAGATCATGGTGCCCAGCACCGTGACCAGCAGCCCCAGGCTGAGCGCGTCCGGGCCGGCGAACCAGGCCAGCCCCACCGTCAACACGCCACCGGCGATCAGCGGCACCAGCGGCGGGTGCGCGCCGCTGCGCCGGACCGCCCGGGCCATCTCCCAGATGCCGACCGCGACCGCGGCGGCGATCACCGGCAGGAACGCCAACGGGTAGACGACCAGCGGCACCACGATCAGCGCGCCGAGGCCGAGCCCCACCCCGATCGCCGCGGGAAGGTTGCGCCCGGCGCGCCCGGTGCCCACCTGCTGGGTGGCCGGTCGGTCGAGGCTGGCCCGACGTCGCCCCTTCGGCCGTCGACCGGTCGTCGGCGCCTCGTCCGGCACCACCTCGGCCCGGACGGGCTCGAGCAGCTCGGTCGGGTACCCCGGGTCGTCGACACCGGCGGGAGGGCCGTCGACAGGGCCCGGCTCGTCGAAGCGCCCACGGTCCGGGCCGTCGTACCGGGGCGGCCCGTCGCCAGCGGCGGGGAGACGATCGAGGTACCGGTCGCCACGACCCCGGTCGTCGTACCGGTCGGGCTGGTTCCGGTCGTCGAACCGAACATGCCGGTCGCGGTCGTCGAAGCGGTCGTCCGGACGGACCGGGCGGCCACGCTCGTCGTACGGGTCAGCGGGGCGCGGGTCGGCGTACGGCCGGGCGTGCGGCTCGGCGTACAGCTCGGGGCCGGCGGCCGGACGGCGGCTCCACTGGCCGGCCTCCAGCTCCTGGTCCGGCCACGGCAGCGCCACCGGGCGCTCCGGCCGGTCCCAGCCGCGAGGCTCACTGCCGTAGGGGTCGGGGTGGGACATCACGCACCGCGACGCGGCACGAGAACCACCACATGACGCAAGACCACAAGCATCCCCTACACGTGCGATGTTCCTCCGATTGACCGCCCCGACGGTCGGTCGATCCCCGGTGTTCACCACCCGGTGGCCGGGAATCCTGCCGAGCCTACTGCACACACCGGACCGGCACGGCGGACGAGGCACGCCGACCGACCCCATCCCTCGCCGCCGGGCCGTGCCCGGCGACGCACACCCGTCCGGTACGACAGGCCACAGGCGATCCGCAGCCGTCGATCCGACTCGTTCGGTGCTCGATCGACTACTGAGCCGTCACCGCGGGCGTGGTCCGCTGGTGGGGCGCCGACACCCGTCGGCGCGTCCGCACGGGGGAAGGGCACT
>NZ_JAGPXZ010001126.1:0-1351 GCF_018070305.1 Micromonospora sp. M51
GTCGAGGCCCTGCTGCGGTGGCGACACCCCCGACCACCTCACCTGTCGCGATGGCGATCTGCGGCTGGTAGTACATGGTGATTTCCCCGGCGTCGTCGGCCGGTTCGTCGTCGGCGTGCGCCCACCCGGTCGGTTCGAGCGGCTGACCGGGCGTACCCGGCCCGGCGTCCCGGCGCGCCCCGCCACGTCCCCTGCCCACCGCGCTCCCGTTCGGGGACCGACGGCCGTTCCCACCCCCGGCGCGCCGCTCCCGGACCGAGCCCGAACGGGTGCCGTCGACGGTGGCCCGGGCGTTGCGGCCCCGGATCGGGTCGGCACCGGTGGCGATCTGGTTGATCAGCTCGTCGGAGTGCCGCGGCTCGGCGTCGGCGCGTCGACGGCGTACCCACCACCGACCACCGTGCCGCGTTGCCGTGGCGACCGCCGGGTCCGCGGCTGACGCGGGCCGGGTCGCCGCCGCGCTGGGCAGCGCCGCCCCGTCACCGCCGCGCACCTCCGCCGTCGCGACAACTGGTACGTCGACAGCCGGCTCGGCGTCGACCGGCGGCTCGGCGACCGGCGGCTCGGCGACCGGCGGCTCGGCGACCGGCGGCTCGGCGACCGGCGGCTCGGCGACCGGCGGCTCGGCGACCGGCGGCTCGGTGTCGACCGGCGTCTCGGCCGACGGGCTGACCTCCAGCACGCGGCGCAGGTCGGCGAGGAGGCCGAGTCGCTCGGCGGAGTTGTGGTCGGACTCCGGGGCGTACACGGCCACCGTGTCGTTGCGGTGTTTGGCGTCGTACATCGCCACGTCGGCGTGGCGCATCAGGGTGGCGAAGTCCTCGCCGTGCTCGGGGAATAGGGCAATCCCGATCGACCCGCCCACGTCCAACGGCAGTCCGTCGAGCGGCACCGGCTCGGCCAGCGCCTGGACGACCCGGTCGGCCAACTCCCGCGCCTGACCGACGTCGCTCAGCCCGGTCATCACGATGGCGAACTCGTCACCGCCGAGCCGGGCGATCATCTGCGGCCGGGGCTGCACGTCGGTGAGCCGGGCGCTGACCTCGACCAGCAGCCGGTCACCCACGGCGTGCCCGAGGGCGTCGTTGACGTTCTTGAAGCGGTCCAGGTCGAGCAGCAGCAGCGCCAACTGCCCGTCGGGTTCACCGCGGGCGGTCCGCTCGGCGTGCACGTGCACCTGCTCCGCCACCTCGGCGAGCAGGGCCTTGCGGTTGGGCAGCCCGGTCAGCGGGTCGGCGGCGGCGAGGTGCTGCTGCTCGTTGGTCAGCCGCGCCATCCGGTAGACGGCGAAGAGCGGCACCAGCACCAGCGGAATCAGCGCGGCACTGACCCGCGCCGCGGCGACCAGCAC
>NZ_JAGPXZ010001127.1:0-1347 GCF_018070305.1 Micromonospora sp. M51
CGGTGACCGCCGCGACCTCGCCGGCCCCGGGCAGGAAGACCAGCACGTCGCCGTCGTGCTCGCGCAGCGCCCGCCGGACGGTGGCGGCGACGTGGTCGAGCAGGGCCCGGTCCACCGGCCCGGCCCCGGGCGCGGCGATCGGGCGGGCCGGGGGCGCCCAGACCCGCTGCACCGGATGCAATGCTGAGTCGGCGCGGACCACCGGGGCCGGGGTGGGCCCGCCCAGCAGCGCGGCGAACCGGTCGGTGTCCGGGGTCGCCGACATCGCCAGCAGCCACAGATCCGGCCGGAGGGTGGCGCGCGCCTCCACGGTGAAGGCCAGCGCGAGGTCGGCGTCGAGTTGGCGTTCGTGGCACTCGTCGAGCAGCACGGCACCCGTGCCGGGCAACTCCGGATCGTGGTGCAGCCGGCGGACCAGCAGGCCGGTGGTGACCACCTCGATCCGGGTGGCCGGGCCGACCCGGCGTTCGCCGCGTACCGCGTAGCCGACCCGCTCACCGACCCGTTCGCCGAGCAGCTCGGCCATCCGCCGGGCAGCGGCCCGCGCCGCCACCCGGCGGGGCCGGGCACCCGGTCGGCCACCGCCAGCGGCGCGAGGGTGGTCTTGCCGGTGCCCGGTGGGGCCACCAGCACGCCGGCGCCGGCCTCGTCCAGTGCCGCGACCAGCGCCGGCAGCACCGGACGGACCGGCAGATCGAGGGTTACGTCGGAGAGCACGGCCCAGTCTCGCACCGGCCCGGGTGGGTCAGGGGCGACGGACCTCGCCGACGCCGCGTACGAAGGCCTGCCAGGGCGCCGCACCGAAGGCGAGCACCGGGCCGGAGCGGTCCTTGCTGTCCCGGACGGCGACCTGACCGTCGACTGTCGCGACCTCCACGCAGTTGCCGTTGCCGCTGCTGCGCGTGCTGGTGCGCCAGTCCGCTCGGGTCAGGTCGTACGCCGTCATCCGCGGTACCTCTCGTCTGCGTCGGCGTGCCGCAGGAGCGGTCACGCAAAGTTACGAGAAGCATGCTCAAGACGGGTCAACGACGCCGCCGGATCGAGCGCCATCCGGCACAGCTCCTCGTGCAGAAGGCTATACCCGAGCACATGATCGGCTTCCTCCAGAGCCAGCCCCATCGTGAGGTTATCCAGGTAAACCACTGACGCGTCGCCGGCGTCGGCAAAGTGGAGGATCACGTACGGGGTGCTCATCGCCGGATGTCCGCCGGCCGCGAACGGAAGTACCTGAATTGTCACGTTGGGTAGTTGCGCGATCCGGCTCATGTGGATCAGTTGTTCGGCCATCACCGCGGTGCCGCCGACCGGGCGCAGCAGCACCGCCTCATTGATCACCACCGACAGGTC
>NZ_JAGPXZ010001128.1:0-1346 GCF_018070305.1 Micromonospora sp. M51
GCTCTTCAAGCGGGACGTCATGCCGGGCAAGATCCGCAACGTGTTCGAGGTCTCCAGCCTGGAGGCCGAGGGTGCCTACGTCGGGCGCTGCGCCGAGCTGTGCGGCAGCTACCACGCGTTCATGAACTTCGAGCTGCGGGTGGTGTCGCCGGAGAAGTACGACCAGTTCCTCGCGGCCAAGCAGAGCGGCAAGTCCACCCAGGACGCGTTGTCCGCGATCGGTGAGCAGCCGTACGCGGTGACCACGGAGCCGTTCGACACGCGGCGGACGCAGGACAACTTCAACCCGGACAAAGTTCCGGCCCGCACCGGAAGCTGAGGCAGCGGCATGAAGACCGAGTGGCGTATCTTCCTGATCATCGCCGGTTTCCTCTTCGGTGCCACCATCCTCTACGGCGCCTGGACGAACGGGCAGTCGGGCGGCATCGAGTGGGTCGGCACCGTAGCCCTGCTGCTGTCGTTCCTGCTCTGCTCGATGTGCGGTGGCTTCTTCTGGTTCGTCTCCCGCCGGATCGACCTGCGCCCGGAAGACCGTCCGGACGCCGAGATCGCTGACGGCGCTGGCGAGGTCGGCTTCTTCAGCCCGGGCAGCTACTGGCCGTTCGGTCTGGCGCTGGCCGCCGCGATCGCCGCGCTCGGCCTGGTGTTCTGGCAGTACTGGCTGATCGGCGCCGGCCTGGTGGCCGTTGTCCTCGCCGCCTGTGGGCTGCTGTTCGAGTACTACAGCGGCACCCGGCGTACCGCCGAGCACTGACCCACACCCGGTCGCCATTGCGACCGACCCCGCACGACGAAGGCCCGTTCCCCAGTGGGGGAGCGGGCCTTCGGTCATGCTCGACCCCGGTCGAGCGGCGCCGGCGGTCAGGCGGCGGGCGCCGGATCGGGCCGGGCGGCAGGTCAGGCGGCGTGACGCTGGCCGTCAGATGGCGCGCCGGTGGGCGGTCAGGCGACTCGGCGAGGGGCGGGCTGGCGGTGGCGGACGGTCAGTCGGGTGACCGGGAAGGCGATCGCGCCGACGACCACTGCGGCGCCGCAGTCGGTGCAGATCAGCTCTGGACAGTCGGTGCCGTGGCCGTCGACGCACGGCGGGGCCTCGAACAGCGCCACGCCCTCGCAGACGTCGCAGTAGAGCTCGCGGTGCGACACGGGCGTCTCCTCTCGATCACCAGGCCGGCCCGCCCGGATGCGACAGCGACGCACCGACGGCGGCAGAGAACTACTCAGCTGTAGTTTCCCAGACGGGTCCGACAAATCCCCGCGCACCGTCGCCCACTCGTCGGCCGCCGGGTGTGATCCACTCGACTTCCTTGAAATCGGGGTGTCCGGGCTCCCGGGACACCGCAGAT
>NZ_JAGPXZ010000113.1:0-11828 GCF_018070305.1 Micromonospora sp. M51
ACCGACCTCCACGTCCATGAGGCCAACCCGGCGAAACTCACCAGGTGGATCCGTGGCAACAGGTCCATCGAGAACAGGGTCCACTGGGTGCGGGACGTCACCGACGACGAAGACCGCTCCCAGATCCGCACCGGCACCAGACCCCAAGTCATGGCCGTCCTCCGCAACGCCGCCATCGCGCACTACGCGCCGCAGGCATCACCAACATCGCCGCCGCCAACCGCCACCACGCCCGCGACAGCACCCGCCCACTCGCTCTACTCGGCATCACCTGACGACTTTGCCGGGGCCCTGCTTCCTGAACGGTGACCTCGAAGGCGTCAGGACCGACGGCCCGGGTTGTCCGTCGAGTGAGGAGCGGCGGACCCGAGGACGGCAGACGTGAAATGATGGCGCGTTTCGTTCAAGGGCCGTGGATGATGACCGGCGTGACTGAGAATGGCGGCGGGTTCGCGGAGCAGCGCCTGTACGACGCGGTGGCGCAATGGAACGTCGAGACCGGGTACGGCTTGGCGGACCTGATCCATTCCGCTTGTCAGGCGTTGGTCGACGGGCTGGACTCTCCGACGCTGCGTGAACTCGCCGGTGCTTCGGTAAATGATTCTTCCTGGGATATCCGTGATCTCGTGGGCAAGTCGTTTGAGGAACTTGGGATCCCCTGTCCGGGCACTGTTCCCCCGGGCTTCACCCTTGCCTCAGGTGGAGGAGTCGTCCGTCGACCAGGAGTCGACTCTCTCCGTCTGGAGGTATCGCCGGTGCCCGGCGACGCAGGCGGCGGCTTCCAAGTGCAGGTCTACGTCAACGGCACGGAGATGACCTCTGCCGGAGCAGGCCTCGGGATGGACCCGTACGACGTCCTTGTTCCCACCAATCGTCTCGCGGCCACCCCCGAGCCGAGGACCGTTGCCATCGCCCGATGCGAGTGCGGTGTGTACGGCTGTGGATCCACGGACGTCATCATCGTGCGTGACGGCGATCTGGTGCACTGGGACTGGTCGCTCGAGGTGCCCATGATGCGGGGTGTCTCCTTCGCAGCTGCGGAGTACGACGCTGAGGTCGCGCGGGTGGCTGCGGATCATTCGTGGGAGACGCCGGAGCGTACGGCCGGACGACATGTCCTGACGGACATGGACCGCGATCGGCTGCTCACCTACGGCCTGAGACCCAGTTGGGCCGCCAACGACTACGGCAATCAGGAGCTGTTCCGGGTCGCCTTGCAGCTCGACGGTGACTACCAGATCTTCGTTGACACCCCGTGGCATGGCCGCAGACCTGGGGAATTGGCGGGCGAAGTGTGTGCCACCTTGGCACTCCCTCCCAGCGCCTGGCACGCCACCTGGCACGCCATCATCCCCACGATCGCCAAACCGCCGAAGATTGCGGGGCCGTCCTGGCGACCCGCGCGGTTCTAGCAGCGGCAGGCCGGCACCCGGCGTCGGGCTTGCTGGGCCGACGCCGGCCTCACGCGGACCCTTGGAGGTACCGCCGATGACCACTCCCGAGGTCGACGATGGCCAGGCGCAGCTTTGGCGGATCACCATCCCCGTGATCGCTTCGGCCAGCGAGGTCGATGCCTTGACCGACCGTCTGGTCGAGACGCTCTGCCCGGACGGCGTCCACGAGGGCCCCTGCCTGACTCGTCGCGGCTATCAGTGGGATTCGGGATAAGCCTGATCGTCCATGGTCGGCTCGTAGGAGACGATCTGTTTCGCTGCCGGGTTCAGTCGAGCAGATAGTCGGCCGGGACCGCCTCGGTGAGCCAGACGCCGTTGGCGCTGCGGTGGAACACGTGCCCGGCGGCGGCCATCGCCGCAGCGTCGATGGTGAGGATCACGACCCGACCGGCCCGTCGGGCCCCGACCCGGTGGGCGGTCTCGGTGTCGGCGGAGAGATGGACATGGTGCCGGCCGCCCCGGTGCAGGCCGGTGGCCCGGATCGACTCCAGCGCACCGGCGCCGGTGCCGTGATAGAGCCGGTCCGGTGGGGTGACCGGGGGCAGCCCGAGGTCCACCGGAACCGAGTGGCCCTGGTTGGCTCGGATCCGCAGCACCCCGTCGGGGCCGCGCGCGACAGCGAACCGCTGCTTGTCGTTGCCGGCGACGACCGCGTCCAGCTCGGCCCGCTCGATCCGTAGGGCGGCGAGCAGGGCGTCGACGGGAGTCCAACCGGCCGGGTCGAGCACCAGGCCGGCCCGCCCGGGATCGTGCCGCAGTGCCTTTGACATCCGTTTGCTCAACGTGACCATGCGCTCGCGTTCCACTGTGGCATTGTGGTCGATTTCCGTCGCGTGGATCGAGAGGTTTTCCGGCGGCACCGAACCCGGGCTTGGTGAGCACCTGGCTGGCGGCCGACGGCGACCCCACGGTCAGCGGCATCGCCCACGGCAACGCCGGGCTGCGGATCCGGTTCTCCCGGGCCGGCGCGTTCGTGCTGAAGGCCGACGAGGTGACCGTCCAGAGCCTGGCCAACCTCGCCGAGGTCGACCGGCGGATCCTCGCCCGGCACCAGGCCGGGAAGTGGGAGCGGGGCTGGGTGCTGGTGAGCGAGGTGGCCCGCGGCGGACCGGCAATCACTGTGGTCTCGGGCAGCTCCGACGGTGAGGCCTTCGTCGACCTCGGTGTGACGGCGGCGGCAGCCGGCCAGCCGCTGGCCGCCGCCGGCGCGGGGATCGCCCTCGGTACCCGCCGTGGCCTGGCCGGCTACTTCGTCAGCCCCACCGAGACGACAGTGCTGTGGCGGGGCCGCTGTGTACGGGATCCCTGGTGGTCGTCGAAGGCCTCGATGAGTGACCGGGGCGACCAGATCCACGCGGAGATGGCGGCCGACGACAGGGGCCTCCACGTCGTCGAGATCGAGCACCTTGAGGACATCCCGACCGACGACGCGTGATCAGGTGCCGTGTACGCCAAGGAGCGGTTCGGCGCCTCAGCTCCAGCCCCTTCCAGTCCGAGCCCACAGGTCCTGGTCCACCGGCCGAGGGTCTTGTCGCAGCCACGTGACGATGCTCTGTACGTGGTCCTCGGGTGACCCCGAGGACGATTCCATTCGAAGGGCGTCGTCGAAGTACGGGAACGCCTCAGCGCGCTCGCGGACGAGTGCTTCGTCAAGATCCGTGGCTTGGGGGCGCCCCCGGAAACGGCTCACGGCCTCGTCGGGAGTCACGAAGAACTCGACGACCCAGAGTGGCGCGGCGGATCCCGCCAACGCTTCCACGAGACTGGCGCGCTGGTCACCGCGGGCGTAGGTGCATTCGAGCACCACGGTCTCTCCACCATCGACGAACATTCGCGCGAGGAGGTGCGCACCGGCGTACGCGCGCAAGCGGTCGTCACGATTCCGATCGGACTCAGGGAACAGAAGCTCGAACAGAGCGTCGACCTCCAGGTAGATCCGGCAGTGACCTGAGGCGGTCAGCACCTCAGCCAGAGCCCTTCCCGCAGTGGACTTGCCCGAGCAGGGAGGGCCCGACAACACGACAACCCCGCTGCTGGCCATGTCCCCTCCCGGTCTCATGATCGTCGTCCTCGTCGGAGGCGGCCCGAACTATTGCCCCAGTGCGCGCTGAGATCGGCTGAGGGCCCCACGGACCTGCGAATCGGCGGTGACCACCCGGGTGGTGGTCACCGCCGATTGCGTGGTCGGACCGGTCAGGCGGCCGAGCAGGCCGTGTCCAGCTCCTTGACAGCGGCTTCCAGTGCCTTCTTGCTGGGCTTGGCGTCGGCGGACTTGTTGTACGCGTCGCTCAGGCCCATCATCTCGTTCTGGACCTTCTCGGAGGCGGCGGTGACTGCCTCGTTGGCACCCATCGAGTGCGCCAGGATCGCGACCGACCCGGCGGCCCACTGGGCACTGACCGCGAAGTGCCCGGCCGGCGGGCCGATCTTCTCCGCCTCGGCGATCTTGGTCGCGTTGTCCTTGATGTCCTTCTTGATGTCGGCGCAGGCCTTCGCTGTGGCCGCACCGTCGGCTGCGGGGCTGGCCGCGGTGGTGGCCGCACCGGCGGTCGGGGCGGCGCTCGTGGCCGCCGGGGATGAGGAGGTCGAGGTGTCCGTAGATTCGGGCTGCGGATCGCAGCCGGCCGTGGCGATCGCCGCCGCAACGGCCACGCCAGTCAGGACGAGTCGAGTTCGGTTCATCGATGTTTCCCCCGTGATCTTCATGTTCGGCGCACGCTACCAGCCATGGTCGATCCGGTGGGGTCAGTTAGTGGTCGACGAGCACCGAGCCCCAGGGCTGCAACTGGACGCGACGCGCGCCTCACCGAGGACCTGGTTGGCGCGGCGGCGCCGTTACTGTGAACGAAGGCAGCCGCGCAGTGCATTCTGTGGCCGTTCCACATACGTGCGCCAATGGCGGCCTCCGGCTCGGGCTGCCGTCTCAGGTCGGCAGAGGTCCGGCCGTTCTACCCGTTGCGAAGGGTCGTGATGATCCGGTCGCGGTCCCCGGACGCGATCGCGTCCAGGATGCCGGTGATCCTGGCATCTTTCTCGGCCGCCTTGATGACCTTCGTCAGGTTCGCGCGGTCGGTGTAGAGGGAGCGCGCGAGTTCGGCGATCGGCAACTCCTCACTCGGCACCCGCGCGTACCCCGCCAAGCCGAACTTGAGGGAGTGGCGGGCTTGCTGGAGCTGTGCCTCGCCCGCCTCGCGCATCAGCCATGCGCTGACGACCGGTCGTGCCATGCCGGGCGGTTGGGGCGTGTCCGAAGCTATTGCATCGTCACCGCTTCCGTACTCCAGGGCAAGGTCGGTGACCCATCGGGCGTAGGTGCCGTAGGCATCAAGAACGTTGTACGTGTGTACGACCTCGATGCCGCCGCCAGCCAACGTACGAATGATCTTTGACTCCTTGGGGCCGACTTCCTCGGGCACGATTGCCACAACCCGGTCCCGCCATCCACAGAACTGACTGGCGGCCCCGGTGCGCAGGCTGTGGGCCAAAAAGATGCGGGCGGCGTCGTCGTATACGTCCTCCTGAGGGGTGCCCGCTGCCACCCTCCACATGAGAGACGGGTCCCCGGGCGTCCAGTCCCCATCCTCATCCAGCGCGATGTCGCTTTCGTACAGGACGGTCTCACCCGACTGCACCACTTCACCGAGCACCCGGCCGGTCTGAGAGATGAAGCCGGCGATGTACTCGGACGTATCGGTGTCGACCTCTGCGGCAAGACGGTGCCGTTCGGCCGGGTCGTCGACCGGGGTGGCATGGCGTGGGGTGAGCGGGCTCGCGAGGTGCCGGAGATCAGCGAGTGTCATGAGTACACACTACACACCCCTTCGTCGTCCAGATCGGACTGCGCGTCGACGACCTGACGTGAGCGCTACCGGCGCTCCGGCCGCTGAGTCACCGATCAGTCAAGCCAGCAGATCACCGCAGCACTGTCCCGGGCGGCTGCGGCGAAGAAGGCCTGGACGTCTGGTAGATAGTGGGCCACCCAGGCCAGTTCGCTGGGTCCTTCCCAGGGGCCGGGGTAGATGTTGGCCCGTTTCAACTCCTGCGGGTCGACGCCCCGGATGAGGTCGTCCGCGGTGAGCGCAGCCAGTCTCGAGGCCGCCGTCGCTACGTCGATTGGTGCCAGATAGGAGGGTGGCCCGTAGCCCCAGTCGTCCTCGAGGTTTTCCAGGAAGTCGAACATCTCGTCGCTGTCAGGCTCGACATCTGGCAGCTCCACGAACCTCTCGGTGCCCAGAACCAGCGGAGTTTCGAAACCCAGCCGATCGAGGAGGAAATCAAGCCCGTCCCATGCCTTGTCGGTGGAAGCCCAACGTTCGGAGTTGTCGTCCCGTTCCGCCATGGCGAGGTCGTACGCCCAGCCGAGGTCAGTTCTGGCCCGCTCCAGTTCGGCCGGTGAAACGCGCAGCCAGTTGCCGTTCATGCTCACCGCGCGAGACTAGTACTTCAACGTCAGCTGGGCTGTCTGCGCTGGCGGTGTCGTGCATGGCGGCGGCACCGCCGGCGTGGCTCGCCACATCCGACGGTGCCGCGTCTGGAGGCGGTTCGGTGCGAACGAAACCGCCCCACCAATGCGACAGTGAATCCTCGCTCAGGCCAGGGGAGATCCGGTGACCGGATCGAGCAGCAGTTCCTCGACGTCGACGATGTCGCTGACGTCGAAGCCCCGCATGTCCGCCGCCAGTTCGGCGCTCGCGACGTAAGCGGTGGTGAATTCGGCGGGGTGGGTGCCCTCCCGAAATGAGAGCAGGGCGATCAAACGGTGCGCGCCGGCCTGGTGATCGGTCCAGAAGCCGTGCACTGTGACACCGAATGCGGGCATGCTGGCGACATGCCGTGGCCAGTGCACTGTGGCGTACTGCTGGAGCGCTTCTGCCGTGCGCAGGGTGTAGGTCCGGATCTGATACATGATCTGACTCCGTCCGGGGTGTGGGGTCAGTTGATGGAGCTACGCCCCTGCGGCCGCTGTCTTGGCGGCCTTGATTGCCGAGTCGAAGTCGGGCTTCACGCCGATTTGTGCGAGCAGCACGTTCGCCGCGTTGTAGCAGTCGAACCTTTCGATTTTTCCGTCCCGGAGATGCCAGAGATCTGCCGTCGGCACGTCGATCCGGTTACCGGTCGGCGGGATTTCACCGGCCGGGGTGGGGAACCCGCCGAGATGCGTTCCCTGAATTCGGAGTTCGACGGCAACGACAGCACCGAGCGCATGCACGGCGAGTAGCTCGCGGTGGACGTCGGGAAAGACGCTGGCGAAGCCCATCAATGCCTGCGGAATCTCGTCCCCGCGGAAGCTCATCGAGTTCGGCATGTCGTTGAACGCCCCGTCCTCGGTGAACAGGGCGCGAAAGCCATCCCCGTCCAGGACGCTTCCTTCCGCCAGCCGGTATGCCTCGCGGACAACCTCTTCGTTAGTTCTCACGTCGCTCTTCCCTAAGCCCTGGTGTCGCTACCGGAATTGAGTGCCGACGCCCGCCAGGAGTCGAGTATTGACGGGCGCTCCAACCAAGCTAACAGGTTTTTGACCACATGGTCAATAACGTATGCTTGCTCACATGCCTCGTCCCCGTAAGTTCGTCGAAAGTGATGTCGTCAGCAGCGCCGGCGAGGTGTTCGCGGCGCACGGCCTCGCCGCTGCGACGCTGGACGACCTGGTGCGGGCCACCGGTCTGGGGAAGCAGAGCTTGTACAACGCGTTCGGCGGGAAGCGGGAATTGTTCCTCCGAGCGCTCTCCGAGGACCGCGAGGAAGCGACGCGCGCCGTCTCGGAAGCACTCGGGCACGAGGACGCTTCGGCGCTGGAACAAATTCGAGGCCACATGCTCCGGCTGGCGATCGAGCTCAGCAGCAGTGATCGGCGGGTCTCGCTGACCACGCGGGCGCTTGTCGAATCGACAGGCGAGGATGACCCGCTGTCGACGGCCACGAAGGCCGGTATCGAGCAGCTCGCCGAGGTCTATGCCCAATGCCTGGAACATGCGCGGGAGGACGGGGATCTACCGGAGGACGCGAACGTGCAATCGTTGGCGGTCTACTTCGTCGCCGTCACCCGAGGGATGGAGTTGCTCGGCCGCGCCGGTGTCGGCCGCGCCGTTCTCACCGCAGTCGCGCTCGACGCGCTTCGCGCGCTCCACGGTCAGCGGATGGAAGCTGTCGATGGTTCCCCGTCCCTGCGGGAATGACTGCCGCCGCCGGCGTCCGCTCAGGTCGTGATGCGCGCACCCGGTTGCCGGGCTCCGTCCTCTGGCTGTTGCCTGCGTGGCACCATGGTGCGTTATGGATCATGAGGGGCAGTTTCGTCGGGCGGCGCTCGCGTTGGGCCTCCCGGACGACGAGGTCGGCCGGTTCGTCCAGCACCTGCGTCTGTCGATCCGGCTGAGCGGGGGAGTCGGCGGTGTTCCGGTCGGGCAGTTCGGTGGGTTGCCCCGACTGCCGGTGGGCATGGACTGGCCGTCCGACGGGGTCAGCCCGTTGCCGTTCATCTTCTCGGTCGATTGTGCGGCGCTGCCGAGAGTCGACGGTTTCGGCCTGCCGGCAGACGGCTCGCTGCTGTTCTTTCTGAACCACGAGCAGGCCGCCGCCACCGGGGAGCGGCGGTACGGGCGAGTCGTGTATGTGCCGGCCGGTACCGATACCGAGGTGGCGACGGCATCCACCGACGAAGCGTTCGTCGGCGAGCAGTACGACGTCTCTGCCACGCTGCGCGCGGAGTTCCCCGGTTGGTTCGGGGTCGACGAGGACGACGAGGACGACGAGGACGACCTGTCGCCCGTTCAGCAGCAGGTGGCCCGTGACCTCGAACGTGACCTGCCGCACCTGGACGAACTCTGTGCGCTGGCCAACGACCTCTGGCCGCCGAACAGCGAGTACGTCAGCGCCTGGATCGGCGGGTATGCCGACGAGAACGTCGTCCAGAGCTTTGCGGAGCAGACCCTCGCGTGGCGCGAGAAGACCGGCGAGATCGTCATCCCGGTCGCGAAGTGGTATTCCCAGGTGGAGTTGGAGACGCACCGGCTGACGAGTGAGTGGGTGTCGCTCGCCCGCTTTCCCGTCGACAACGAGCTCTATTACCGCAGCGTCGGGAGTTTCGTGATCCGTCACGACGACCTGGCCGCTGGTCGGCTGGACGAGGCGCTTTCCGTGGCCGAGCTGGTCCCATAGAACACCGGCGGCGCCCGCCGGTGCCTGACGTCCTGCACCGTCGCCTCGCTTCGCCTCGCCGGGCTGGTTCAGAAGGGTCGTCGGGTGCCGACAGGAGCTGACGTGCCCAAGAAGCCGCGCGCCGGTTGGGCAGCGCTCAGGCGCGGGTCCTGCCGCCGCCGAGAGCGCGTAGCGCGTTGAGGATCACGGCCACGTCGATGCCCTCCTGCAGGAACGCGCCGGCCACCGGGGGCAGCAGGCCGAACGCGGCGGCGATCATCGCCACCACCGCCAATCCCATGCCCACGCCAGCACTCTGCGCCGCGATCGTCCGCGACCGGCGGGCGATCTCCACCGCGTCCGCCAACCGGTCCAGCCGGTCCACCGACAGCACCGCATCCGCGACGTCCGCCGAGGCCGTCGCCCCGGTCGCCCCCAGTGCCACGCCCACTGCGGCGGTTGCCAGCGCTGGTGCGTCGTTGATCCCGTCGCCGACCATCACCGTCACCGCCCGGTCGGACTCGGTCCGTACCCGGGCCACCTTCTCGTGCGGGGAGCAGCGGGCGACCACGTCATCCACGCCCACCGCGCGGGCCACCCGCTCGGCTACCTCCGGCCGGTCCCCGGTCACCATGATCACCCGTTGAAAGCCGGCCTGCCGCAGCCGTCGTACGGTGTCCTTCGCGTCGGGCCGTACCGGGTCGCGGAGAAGCACCGCCCCGGCGAGGACGCCGTCCAGGCCCACCCAGACCGTCGACAGGCCGTCCTCCTCCGCCTGCTGCCGTGCGCGTGCGGCCCAGTCCGGTAGGTCACCGCCGTGTTGGCCGACCCGGACCAGCCGGCCGTCGACCCGGCCGCGCACCCCCTGTCCGGGCTCCTCCGTCACCTCGGTGGGCGCCACGAGCCGACTGCTCCGGTCCTTGGCGGCCCGCACTATCGCGGCGGCCAGCACATGGGAGGACAGCTGTTCGACTGAGGCGGCCATCCGCAGCAACTCGTCCCCGTCGCCGCCGGGCGCGGTCAGCACCCTGGCCATCTCCGGACGCCCTGCCGTCAGCGTCCCGGTCTTGTCCACGAGCAGCGTCCGCGCCCGGCCCAGCAGTTCCAACGAGCCGCCGTTGCGGACCAGCACACCGCGCCGGGCCGCCCGGGACAACCCCGCCACTATCGCGATCGGGGTGGCCAGCAGCAACGGGCACGGAGTCGCCACCACCAGTACCGCCACCGCCCGCACGAACTGCCCGGAGGCCGCCCACGCGATACCGGCCAGGATCAGGGTGAACGGCACGAACGCCGCCGAGTACCGGTCGGCCAGCCGCACCATTGGCGCCTTCTCCGCGTTCGCCTCCTCCGCGAGCCGGACGATTCCCGCGTAGGTGCTCTCGGCCGCCACCGAGGCGACCCGCAACCCGAACGCCGCGCCCGCGTTGACCACTCCACTGGCCAGCCGGTCCCCGGCCCGGCGCTCGACCGCCTGGGACTCGCCGGTCACCGCGGACTCGTCCAGCGTCGCCGCGTCCTCGGCGAAGCCGTCCACCGGCACGACCTCACCCGGGCCGACCAGCAGTCGATCGTCCTTCCGGATGTCGTTCACGTCGACGTCCTGGATGTCGCCGTTCGGACCGCGGCGCCGTGCCCGGCGGGGTGCTCGCGCCAGCAGCTCGTGCAGGTCCCGGGTGGCCCGCCCCTGGGCGTAGCGCTCCAACGTGTGCCCACTGGCCAGCATCAGCGCCACCACCGCCCCGGCCAGGTACTCACCGACCAGCAGCGAGGTGGCCAGAGCCAGAGTCGCGATCACGTCCACGCCGATCCGGTGCCGCCGCAACGACTGGACCAACCAGCGCAGCGTGACCAGCAGGGTGACCGAGGTCGTCGCCGCCCAGCACACGTCGGCGGCCCCGCGCTGGCCCGCGAACCACAACCCCGCGCCCGCCAGCACCGGCACCGTCAACACGACCAACGGCGCGACGTCACGCCACCGTTGCGCAGCAGACCCGCCAACCACGTCCCACCCCCACGTCGAGGGGCCATCGCGCACCCCTGGCCGGCGAAACCATGGCCGGCCGGGTCCGGCGCCGGCGAGTAACAAGAGTCTCAACAACGCGAGGCCGGCGTGGTCGAAACATCATGATTTTCCGAGGTCGGCCCCGACCGCGCGGGTGCCGGCCGACGCCCACGCGGGCGGGCCCCGGATCCGGTGCCGCGCTCGGTCGGGCGGGTGACCTCTCTTGACCGCCACCGTGCTGCTTTACTATGTTCCTAGTAAATCAGTAAGGGGTCATCGTGTTCGTCTTCCGGCTCGACACCCGCTCCGGCGTGCCGCCGTACCTGCAACTCGTCCAGCAGGTCCGCCAGGCGGTGCTGCTGGGCTTCCTCCAACCCGGTGACCGCCTCCCGCTCATCCGAGAGGTGGTCGAGGACCTGGCGATCAATCCGAACACCGTCGCCAAGGCGTACCGGCAGATGGAGCAGGAAAACCTGGTCACCGGCCGGCCCGGCCAGGGCACGTTCGTCAACGAACAGCAGTCGGCCGCGATGTCGCCATCGACGTACACGTCGCTGCGCCGCGGCCTGGCGACCTGGCTGCGCCGCGCCTACGACGCCGGCCTCGACGAGCAGGCGGTCAACGCGCTCTTCACCTCCGTGCACCAGCAGACGCGAAACGAGGACGTGGCGTGACAGCGACCGAGTTCGCGCTGCGCACCGACGCTGTGGGCAAGCGGTACCGGAAGGGCTGGGCGCTGCGTGACTGCACACTGGCCCTGCCGGCGGGCGGCGTGATCGCCCTGGTCGGGCCGAACGGCGCGGGCAAGACCACGCTGCTGCGCCTGGTCGTCGGGTTGCTGGCACCGAGCACCGGCACGGTGGAGGTCCTCGGCCACGACGTCACCGCCAGCACCCCGCAAACGCTGTCCCGGGTCGGGTTCCTGGCCCAGGACCACCCGCTGTACAAGCGCTTCACCGTCGCCGAGATGCTCCGCTTCGGCCGGGCCTGCAACCTGCGGTTCGACCAGGGGCTGGCGGAGCGCCGGCTGGCGAAGCTGGGCATCCCGCTCGACCGCAGGGCCGGCACGCTCTCCGGCGGCCAGCAGGCCCAGGTCGCGTTGGCGCTGGCCCTGGCGAAGCGGCCGGACCTGCTCGTCCTCGACGAGCCGGTGGCCAGCCTCGACCCGCTGGCCCGGCACGAGTTCCTCCAGGTCCTCATGGGCGCGGTGGCCGACGGCGAGGTGACCGTCCTGT
>NZ_JAGPXZ010001129.1:0-1345 GCF_018070305.1 Micromonospora sp. M51
GGTCGGACCGGTCCCGCAGGCGAACGCCGGTGCCGGCTCGACGGCGACCACCGTCGCCGACCGGGCGGCTGAACCTGCTCGGACGCCACCCGTCACCAACCCTGCCGGTGTCCCGGCCGTCCCGGCCCGGGACGCCACCGCCCCCGCCGGCAGCGCGGCTTCCGACAACGCCGCATCCGACAGGACCGGATCCGACAGGACCGGATCTGACAGGACCGCATCCGAGAGCGCCGCGTTCGGCAGCGCCGCCACGGTGGGGACGCCCACCGACAAGGCGGCGGGAACATCCACCGACAAGGCGGCGGGAACATCCACCGACAAGGCGGCGGGAACGCCGGGCGACGGGCTCCGCGTCGGCCCGGCGGGCGCAAGCGCGGACGCGCCAGACGTCGGCCCGGCGGGCGCACGCGTCGACGAGGGCGGCTCGGCCCCCGCCATCCCGGCCGCCTCCGACCTCGCCAACGGCGGTGCCTCCGGTGCTGCCGGCAGGACGAGCATCCCCAGCGACCCGGGCGCAGCAGCGCGCACCAACGGCACCGACACACCAGACGTACGCGCGGGTCACTGATCTGGAACCGACCGTGTGGTTGGCCCGCCGGGTCAACCACACGGTCGACCCGCGCTCGCCGCGACGGGCTGACAGGTCGGTCAGTGAGTGGTGAGGCGGGCCGCCGCCCGGGCGACCAGGGTGCCGAGGAGCCGACCGAAGTCCAGTCCGGCCGCCTGCACGGCGAGCGGAAGCAGGGACGTCTCCGTCATGCCCGGCGAGACGTTGACCTCCAGCACGTGGGGCTGGCCGGCCGCGTCCACGATCACGTCGACGCGCGAGAGGTCCCGGAGACCGAGCGCGGTGTGCGCCGCGAGGGCCACGTCAGCGACAGTGGCTGCCACCTCCGGGGCCAGCCGGGCCGGGGCGTGCCAGGTGGTCCGCCCCGCGGTGTAGCGGGCGGCGTAGTCGTACACGCCGTTGCGGGGCACGATCTCCACCGGCGGCAGCGCCTGCGGGCCGTCGCCGAGGTCGACGACGGAGACCGCCACGTCGATCCCCGGCACGTACCGCTCCACCAGCGCCGTGGAGTCGTACGCGAAGCAGCCCACCATGGCGGCGGGCAGCGCGGCGGCGTCCCGGACCACCGCTCCGCCCAACCCGGACCCGCCCTGCGCCGGCTTGACCATCAGGGGCAACCCGAGACGGTCGACGATCCGGTCCAGGACGGCGACCGCACCCAGCTCGGAGAAGCGGTCGTGCGGAAGCGCCACCCAGTCCGGGGTGGGGATGCCGGCCTCGCGGAGCACCGCCTTGGCCGAGGGCTTGTCCCAGGCGACCCGGGAGGCCCGGGCGTCG
>NZ_JAGPXZ010001130.1:0-1343 GCF_018070305.1 Micromonospora sp. M51
GGTTGGTGTGCCCGAAGCGCAGGTAGTCCAGGCCGGCCCGGTGCACCAGCGTGGTGAGCCCGCGCTGCGCCTCGGCTGGGCTCCGCGCCGGTCGCAGCGCCGCGAGCGCCGGCTCCCACCGGGGTACGTCCGGCAGCCGGCCCAGCCGATCCCGGATGCCCCCGGTCTGGTCGTCGATCCGCGGCACCCCGGCCAGCGCGGCCGCCACGTCGACGTCGCTGGTGCCCGACTGCTCCGGATTGCCGGCGAGCAGTTGGTCGGTGCCGGGGATCGGCTGCCAGCGGGCCGCCCAGTAGCCGAGGGCCTGGCCCAACTCGGCGAGCCGCAGTGGGTTCTCGTCGGCCGAGTCGAGCGCGCGTACGGCGTGCCCGACCCGGATCACCCCGTGGGTGGCACCGGCGGCGATGCCCGGCAGCAGCCGGGGCCACCAGGTGCCGAGCACCGCGCGCCACGGGTGTTCGCGCAGTTGGCCGTCGAAGTAGGTCAACCAGTCGCCGGCGCGCTTCGGGTCGCCCAGCGCTGACCGCCAGTCGTCGATCGGGTGCAGCCCCCGGGGCAGTTCGTCGAGGCGGCCGAGGTAGTCGTCGAGCCAGCGGTGCACCCGTTGCTGGTGTCCGTGCCGGACCAACGCCTCGACGGCCATCGGCCCGTGGTTGGACAACCAGCCCTCGAACTCGGGGCCGGTGCGGTGCAGTCGCTCGTACGCCTCGTCGAGAACTCCGTCACTCATCAGTCGATCGTCAATGCTGAACCTCGCTTGAGGTCAAGCGGGCAGATCGGCGGCGGCGATCAGGCCGGTGATCCGGAGGTCGGCCGCGACGTCGGGCGGGCAGTCCACCGCCACCACGGCGGTGCCCAGCACCTCGGCGCCCCGTGCGGCGCAGATGTCGTAGAGGGCGCGTAGCTGCGCGCCGGTGCGCACCCAGTCGTCCACCACCAGCACCCGGTCGTCGGGGCCGAGGTGTCGGTCCCGTACGGCGAGGTCGACGCGTCGGCCCCGGTAGTCCGGTGGGCTCTGGGCCCAGGTGAGCGGTCCGGCCGGCAGCCGTCCGTCACCGGGTTTGTGTGCGGCCACGAAGCCGACCCCGAGGGCGGTGGCGGCCAACGGCCCGAGCAGCAGCCCGGTGACGGCCGGCGCGAGCACCACGGTGGGCCGGGCGGCCCGGTAGGGCGCGACCAGGGCCGGTCCCAGTTCGGCCAGCACCGTCGGGTCCCGCCACCAACCGGAGATGTCGCTGACCAGGTGACTGGTGCCCGGGCCGGGGTCGATCCACCGGAACAGGGCGGCCAGGCGTTCGGTCAGCTCGGAGGGCATCCGCTCATCCTGCGGTACGGACGGTGGG
>NZ_JAGPXZ010001131.1:0-1341 GCF_018070305.1 Micromonospora sp. M51
GTGCCCGACCGACCCGGCGGTCACCGTGGCGTCGACAAGCACGCTCAGGTCGTCCCCGCCGGGTCGGGTGACCCGCCAGGCCCCGGCCGGGGGCGGCAGCGGCGGCCGGGCCGGCGCCTCCGCGGTGCCGCCGCCGGCGGCGACCGCCGGCAGGTCGGCCCGGGCCAGACCGGCGGCGTCGCGTCGCAGCAGGGTCCGGCGATCCGGTACGCCAAGGTCGGCGACGGCGAGGTACGCGGTCCGCGCGGTCCAGCTCACCCAACCGGCGCCCCGCAGGTTCGTGTCAGTGCCGACCGGCGCGGTCAGCGTGAGCGTGGCACCGCCCTGGGCGCGGAGCCGGGCGGGCAGCCGGTCGAGCCGACGCTGTTCGGCGTCGGTCAGCACGCGGGGCAGACCGGGTCGGCCGCCGAGGGCGTCCACCGGTCGTAGTGTCGGCCGGTCCTCCCGGTTGAACACCACAGTGACCGGGCCGGTGCCGGGCAGCCGGGTCACCAGCTTGTGCAGCCGGGCGTCCTGGTCGAGCCAGTACCGGGTCTGTCCGTCCGGGGTCGGTGTCGCGGCGCGGGGGGTGCCGGGCGCCGTGCTGGCGGCCGGCGCGCCGGTGGCCAGTGGCGCCTGTATGACGTCCAGGGGGCCGGCCGGCGCGGTGTCCCGGGCGATCCAGCGCGCCTCGCTGGACGGTGCCGTCCGGGTCGGGTCGGGGCGATCGGCGGCGAGATCGAGGAGCAGGTCGAGCACCGGTGCCAGGTGCGCCCCGGGGGTCAGTCGGTGCAGCCGCCACCGATCCGCCGGTGGCATCAGTGGTGGTGCGGCGGGAGTGGGCACCGCCGCCGGGTCGGGCCTGATCACCAGCACCGGCCCGCTCTTCTGCAGCAGCCCGCGTTCGGCGCCGGCACCCGGCCCGCCCACGTCGAGGTAGAGCAGCGACCGGGACCAGTCCACCCAGCCCACCAGTTCGACGCGGGCGGCGTCGGTGCCGGCCGTCACGCGTACGCCGGCGCGCAGGTCCCGCAGGTTGGTGACCCGTACGGCGGCCAGTCGATCGCTCTCCGACACGGTCAGCGGCCGGGCTGGCTCGGGCGGGTCGGGTGCCCAGCTCAACAACCCGAGCACCAGGGCGGTCGCGGACGTCACCGCCGTCAGGCCGAGCAACAGCAGCACGGTACGCCGACGACGTCCGGCCGTGGCCGGGCCGGTGGTGTCGGTGATGTCGGTGGTGTCCGTGAGGTCGTCGGGGCCGGTGGTCTCGTGGTCCTCCGCGCGGGTCCGTGCGGCGGCGGCCCGGCCGCTGGCGCTCGGGCGGCGGGCGGTGGCCCGGCGGGCGCCGCCGGTGGTGCGGGC
>NZ_JAGPXZ010001132.1:0-1338 GCF_018070305.1 Micromonospora sp. M51
GTCGGCAACTGGGTGTGCACCTCCGGCGCGTACTCCGGCACCCGCTGCTCGATCCAGGTGAAGGCCCGCAACCTCTGCATCAACGTGCGCGACTTCGGTCAGGTCTGCGGCCAGGTCCAGGCGGAGAACACCACCGGCACCAACGCCGTCGGCCAGGGCGACAGCGGTGGCCCGGTGGAGATCGTGAACGCGGCGAACACGCTCCAGGTCTGGGCGACCGGAACCAACACCGCCATCGACGACACCTTCACGTCGACGGCCTGTACCGGCTACGTGAAGACCGGCCGGGTCTGCGCCTGGCGGTTCTACTACGAGGACATCTTCTCCGGCATGGCCGGCGTTGGCGCCACGGGCGTCGTCCTCGGCTGAGACGTCGCGGCGACCGCCGTACGACTCGGTGGCCGGGCCGGCGCGCGTACCCGCGCGTCGGCCCGGTCTCGCGCCGGGTTCAGACGCTGGCGCCCGGGTCCCCCGCGAGCACCGCGTCGCCACGGAGCAGCGCCGGCTCGGGCAACGGCAGTTGGATCTTGTGAGCCGCCTCCCAGTCGTAGATCAGACCGGGGCGCACCTGGGCGGCGAAGTAGTCGATCGCGGTCATCCCACCCACCACCGGCTCGTCGACCTCGGCGACCAACTGGGCCGGGACCAGGGAGAACCCGTTCTGCAGAGCGGCGCTGAGGCGGCGGTGACCGTCGACGACGAAGAAGTACTCACCGGTGAACCCGATCTTCAGCGGTTCGAGGGCCTCGTCGCCCGCCTCGGCCACCCCACCGACGAAGTCGGTGTCCCACAGGCCCCGCAGGGTGGCGATGTCCTCGGTCGGGTAGACCCGGGCCGGGTCCAGCAGCAGCAGCGGCGGCGCGTCCCGCAGCACCTCGGCGCCGAGGGTGCCCTCGTACGCGGCCACGATGTGCTCGATCACCTCGGCGGCGGACGCCCGGGTGGTGTCGCAGATCAGGTCATAGTTGCGCAGCCGGGCCTTGTCCACCCCGTACCGGATGATGAACCGGCTCCGCTCGCTCGCGCTGCGCTCACGGAGCTTGGCCTTGGCCTCCTCCAGGGAGGCGTAGCTCTCCGCCGGCCCGGACGGTCGGGCGAGCACCCGGCGGGCCGCCTCACCCGGCTCGGTGATCATGTGCACCTTGAGCGCGTCGGTGAAGAAGTGCCAGGCCAACCGGGAGTCCATGATGAGGCGCTCACCGGAGGCGGCGATGTCCCGCTGGAGCTGGTCGACGTAGCCGTCGACGGCCTGGTCCAGCTCGGCGTGCAGGTTGAGCTGCAGCGCGGTCATCTGCCGCTGCTGCGCCATCTCCCGGTAGAGGTCCCCCACGCTGACCC
>NZ_JAGPXZ010001133.1:0-1336 GCF_018070305.1 Micromonospora sp. M51
CCGTACCCGACCGGACCCGGGCTGGCCCACGTGCCGGACATGCCGGCGCCCGGCGCCGGCGCCACCACTCTCTACTTCCCGAACGAGCAGAGTGGCCGGCTGCTGTGGTTCCACGACAACACCCTCGGCCTGGCCCGGCTCACCGTCTACGGCGGACAGCTCGCGCTCTACCTGCTCACCGACCCGGCCGAGGACCAGCTCGTCGCCGACGCGGTGCTGCCGGCCGACCAGGTGCCCCTGGTGATCGAGGACAAGACGTTCGTCCCGGACGACGCCCAACTCGCCGCCGAGGACCCGACCTGGGACCGGGAACGCTGGGGTGCCCGGGGCAGCCTCTGGCACCCGCACGTCTACCAACCCCGGCAGAACCCGTACCGATCCGGTGGACGCAACCGCACCGGCCGGTGGGACTACGGCCCCTGGACGAGCAACGCCGCAGCCCACGGCACCCACCCCGACGGCTGGGTGCCGAATCCGTACCACGACCCGGTCGACGCCCCGGACGAGCCGCCGCTGAGCCCCGGCGTCCCGCACCCGTCGGCCGTCCCCGAGGCGTACGGCGACACCCCGCTGGTCAACGGTGTCGCCTACCCGTACCTGGAGGTGCAGCCGCGCGCGTACCGGTTCCGGATCCTCAACGCCTGCCTGGACCGCAGCCTCAACCTCCAGCTCTACCGCGCCCGCTCCGACGCGGCGATGTGGACGGCCGACGGCGCGCTCGCCGACCCCGACGCCGGCGAGGTGCCGATGGTGCCGGCCACCCGCGCGGCGGACCACCCGGCGGGCTGGCCGACCGACGGACGCGACGGCGGTGTGCCCGACCCCCGCGCCGCCGGCCCGGAGTTCATCCAGATCGGCAACGAGGCCGGTCTCCTGCCGGCCCCGGTGGTGCTGCCGAACCGACCGATCGGTTACCGGTACGACCGGCTCGACCCGACAGTGCTGAACGTCGACGGGCACACTCTGCTGCTCGCACCGGGTGAACGGGCCGACGTGCTCGTCGACTTCTCCGCCGTGCCGCCGGGCAGCACGCTGATCCTGTACAACGACGCTCCGGCCCCGCTGCCCGGCTTCGACAGCCGCTACGACCAGCACACCGGCGCCCCGGACCGCACCGCCGAGGGTGGCCCGCCCCCGACCGAACCGGGGTACGGCCCGAACACCCGCACCCTGCTCCAGTTCCGGGTGACCGGCACACCCGCGCCGCCGTACGACCTGGACCGGCTGCGCGACCGGCTGCCCGTGGCGTACGCGGCCAGCCAGCGCCCGCCGATCGTCCCGCAACCGGCGTACGACCCGCCGTTCGGCACCCGGACGACGACGCGGACGACGGTGC
>NZ_JAGPXZ010001134.1:0-1334 GCF_018070305.1 Micromonospora sp. M51
TCGCCGACGGCCTTCTCGATCGTGGCGACGGGCACGGTCTCGGTGCCGAACGTCTCGATGAAGAGGCTCACCGGGTGGGCCTTGCCGATCGCGTAGGCGACCTGCGCCTCGCACCGCTCGGCCAGACCGGCGGCGACCACGTTCTTGGCCACCCAGCGCATCGCGTACGCGGCCGAGCGGTCCACCTTGGACGGGTCCTTGCCGGAGAACGCGCCGCCGCCGTGGCGGGCGTATCCGCCGTAGGTGTCGACGATGATCTTGCGACCGGTCAGCCCGGCGTCACCCATCGGGCCGCCGATCTCGAACCGACCGGTCGGGTTGACCAGCAGCCGGTAGCCGTCGGTGTCCAGACCGAGGCTCTCCAGCTCCGGGGCGATCACGTGGTCACGAACGTCGGGGGTGAGCAGCGAGTCCAACGAGATGTCGGCGGCGTGCTGGCTGGACACCACAACGGTGTTCAGCCGGACCGGGCGCAGCCCCTCGTACTCGATGGTGACCTGGGTCTTGCCGTCCGGCCGCAGGTACGGGATCGTGCCGTCCTTGCGCACCGCCGAGAGGCGACGGGCCAGCCGGTGGGCGAGCGCGATCGGCAGCGGCATCAGCTCGGGCGTCTCCGAGCAGGCGAAGCCGAACATCATGCCCTGGTCGCCGGCGCCCTGCGCGTCCAGCGCGCTCTCCGACGCCCCGGTCCGCAGTTCGAAGGCGTTGTCCACGCCCTGCGCGATGTCCTCGGACTGTGCGCCGATGGAGACGCTGACGCCGCAGGAGGCGCCGTCGAAGCCCTTCTTCGACGAGTCGTAGCCGATGTCGAGGATGGTCCGGCGGACGATCGTCGGGATGTCGGCGTACGCCTTGGTGGTCACCTCACCGGCGATGTGTACCTGACCGGTGGTGATCATGGTCTCCACCGCCACGCGGCTGTGGGGGTCCTCGGTCAGCAGCGCGTCGAGGATGCCATCGCTGATCTGGTCAGCGATCTTGTCCGGGTGGCCTTCCGTGACCGATTCGGACGTGAAGAGACGGCGTGTCACGGCACTCCTAAGCGTGTGAGGTCGTTCCGCGGCAGTCTAATCACCACTGCGGCCGGTGTCGGGATCGGTCGCGTCCTGTTCCACCCGTCAGGAGCGGCCGGGCAGCCGCGCCACGACGAGATCCCACACGGCGTCGGCCACTGCCTCCTTGGCCTGCTCGGGCAGCCGGCTGACCGAGCCGTCGGCGCCGATGACCGTCACCGTGTTGGTGTCGGCGCCGAAGACCAGGTCCGGACCGACCTCATTGATCACGATCAGGTCGGCCCGCTTCCGGGCGAGTTTCGCCCGGCCGTTGGCCTCGGC
>NZ_JAGPXZ010001135.1:0-1333 GCF_018070305.1 Micromonospora sp. M51
GCTCGGACGCCGGGTGCTTCGGCCGGCCGAGGGCGGCAGGCGGTTTCGCCGGCGGTCACGCAGAGTACGTGCGGGTGCCGTACGCCGACGTGAGCGCGTTCCGGGTCCCGGACGGCGTCGACGACGACCGGGCGGTGTTCGCCGCCGACGCCGCGCCGAGTGGGTGGCTCGCCGCCGAGGTGGGTGCGGTGCGCCCCGGCGACGTGGTGGCGATCTGGGGCGCCGGGGCGGTGGGCCAGTTGACCGCGTGGGCGGCGGTGCGGCGCGGTGCCACCCGGGTGCTGATCGTGGACCGGTACGAGGAGCGGTTGCGGATGGCCGAGCGGCACTGCGCCGCCGAGCCGCTCGACTACCGCCGCGACGACATCGCCGCCGAGCTGCGCGACCGCAGCGGTGGGCGCGGGCCGGACGTGTGCGTGGTGGCGGTCGGCGCGCCGCCGACCCGGTCGGTGGCCGACCGCTTCGGCGGCCAGCACGCCGACCGGCCGGACGCGCTGCGGGAGGCGGTGCACGCCTGCCGCAAGAGCGGCATGGTGGTGGTGCTCGGCGGGACGGCCGGGTTCGTCGACGCGTTCCCGCTGGGTGCGCTGACCGAACGGCGGCTCACGCTGCACGGTGCGGGCCGGCCCGACCTGCGCGACGTGCCGATGCTGCTGGACCGGATGGCCCGCGACGAGCTGCGGACCGAGCACCTGGCCACCCACCGACTGTCGTTGGCACGGGGCCCCGAGGGGTACGCGCTGTTCCGGGACCGGGCCGACGGTTGCGTACGGGCCGTGTTCACGCCGTGACGAGTGTCGATCGGCGGGGGCGAATGGCAGACTCCGGGGATGGCCGTGGAGCGAACGTACGACGTGGTGTTGTTCGGCGCGACCGGGTTCACCGGCGGCCTGACCGCCGAGTACCTGGCCCGACACGCACCGGCCGGGCTGCGCTGGGCGCTGGCCGGGCGCAACCCGCAGCGCCTCGCCGCCGTCCGGGACCGGCTCGCGGCCATCGACCCGGGCCTGGCCGACCTGCCGCTGCTCACCGCCGACGTGACCGACGCCGACTCGCTGCGGGTGGTGGCGGAGAACGCCCGGGTGGTGGCCAGCACCGTCGGCCCGTACATCCACCACGGGGAACCGCTGGTCGCCGCCTGCGCCCGGGCCGGCACCGACTATCTGGACATCACCGGTGAGCCGGAGTTCGTCGACCTGATGTACGTGCGCCACCACGCCGAGGCGGCACGCACCGGCGCGCGGCTGGTGCACGCCTGCGGCTTCGACTCCGTCCCGCACGACGTGGGCGTCTGGTTCACCGTCAAGCAGCTGCCCGCCGACGTCCCGATCAC
>NZ_JAGPXZ010001136.1:0-1332 GCF_018070305.1 Micromonospora sp. M51
AAGCCCGAAGGCTACTGGAAAATATTCGGTACAGAAACTAGTCTGCCGTAAGTTTTCCCGTTACGCGAGCCTTGACCGGGGCTTCGGGCGGCTGGACAGCGGTAGGTGCGCTCGTGCCGACCCGACTTGGACAGCCGCACCACCTCGCGGGTGCCCGTCCCGGCGAACACACTGCCCTGCTCCTGCCAGCCGAAGAGCACCGAGCCGGTTCTGGTGTGCCACAGCTCCCCGCCGGTACGCCACTCGTAGCCGGTCACGCCCTGCGAATGGCCGTGGTAGATGGCGTTGTCGTCGCAGCGCACCATCCAGGCCGAACGCCCCCGCCCGGGGCGTCGCCACAGGAACTCGTCCTCGTGGTCGACGGCGGTGATCCCGCCGTCGGCGTCAGAGACGCCGAGGACGCCGTCGTGGATGTCGAGCCAGTAGATGTCGATCTCCGGGGCGATCGCGTACGCCACCCGGGGCACCTTGCCGGACAGGTCGTAGACGTTGCCGTCGTCGCAGCCGGCGTAGATCCAGGCGTCGTCGGCGACGATGCACTTCACCCCGTCGGGCAGGCGGACCTGGCCGCGCACCTGGGCGTCGTGGTCGAGCGTGGTGATGACGCCGTGCTCGTTGCCGACCATGCAGTGCTGCCCGTCGACGAAGATGCCGAAGGCGGGAGCACCGGAGTCGTAGCGCCAGAGCACCGGGGCGGTGTGGGCGGTGGAGCGGGTGCTCACGATCTGCCGCCGTGACACGGTGCGCTTCTGACGGACGCCGGGGACGGCCGGCGCGTAGCCCTTGCGGATCTTCTCCCCGATCTTCTTCGCCGCGGCGGCCCGGGCCCGGGCGTTGTCCGGATAGGCGCTCGCCTTGACCTGCCCCTGGTCGCCGATCCGGCCGTAGCGCACCGTCAGCGTGGCGTTGTCGACGATGACCTCGTAGAACTTGTGCGCACCGTCCACTTCGGACAGTTCGAGGTAGGTCGTCTCCTGGGACATGGGGGGCCTCCGAGGGTCAGCGAGCGGCCAGATCCGGCCGGCGCGGCGACAGTGACCACACGTTAACGGCGACCTCCGACAGAATCGGCGTGCGGAAATCGCAGCGCGTCGTCGCGGAGGACGGCGTGCGCGCCGACGGTCTGGTTGACGATCTGCGTCACCCGTACGTCGACAGCGATGCTGGCCAGCGCCACCGCGTCCGCGCGGCTGAGGCCGTGCAGCCGCTGCATCAGTGTCAGCATCGACTCCAGGGCGGTGAAGGTGGCGTCGTCGAGGGAGGCACCGACGCCCAGGGTCAGCCACGCGTCGGGGGTGCGGGCCACCGGACCGGTGACAGGGAAGTCGTCGC
>NZ_JAGPXZ010001137.1:0-1330 GCF_018070305.1 Micromonospora sp. M51
CCAGCCCGAGCAGGAGCACCAGCGTCCCCGCTCCGGCCACCAGCGGCCACGTCCGCCCACCCGCGCCGCCGATCTCCCCGGCGGCCGGACGGACCGCCGTGGGCGACACCGGGTCGACGGACTCCGTGGCGGGAGTGGCGGTGGCCGTGGTGGCGGTGGCCGGGTAGCGCAGGATCGTCGGGCGGCTGGTGGGTTGGCCGACGGCCTCGGAGACGGTGAGCAACGACCGGCCGTCGCGACTGTAGGTGATCGATTCGCCCTGGGGCTCGTCCGGCAGCGGGGTGATCCGCGCGGTGCCGGTGGTCAACGCGCGGACCACGTCGCCGTCGGGCACGTCGTACTCGAAGGCGTCGGCGTAGCTGCGCAGCGCCACCCGCCGTCCGTCCGGGGCGGCCGCCGCGCCGGTGATCACCCCGCGCCCCAGGAAGGAGAACGGGTTGCTGGTCGTGGTCGTCGGCAGTGTCACCTGGCCCAACGCGGTCAACGGCGTCGTCGCGTCCGCCCGCAGCGCGGTGGTCGGCGCGTACAGGAAGACGGTGCCACTGCCGCCCTTGGTGATGATCAGCGGCCGACCGGACGCGTCGAGCAGCAGCGCCTCGGCGTCGTGCGGACGGTCCGGGTAGGTCATCCGGTGCAGCACCGGTTGCTCCGCCCCCGGCGCGAGTCGCCACACCCCGACCGTCGGCCGGGACCGGTCGTTGTCGCCGATGTCGGCGACCCCGTGTCCCGGGGCCGGGACGGGAAGGAGACAGTTCGCCGCACCGCGCACCGCTGGTCGAGGAAGAAGATCCGGCGGCGCGCCTCGTCGTCGGCCCCGTCGTTGATCACCACGTACCCGTCGTCGGTGGCGACCATCCCGGAGATCTCGCGGAGCCGGTTGTCCCGCACCTCGCAGACCGGCGTGCCCGCCGCCGCGCCCGCCGAGGCGGTGCCTGGCACCAGTGCCACCGCCGGCGGCAGCACGCCAGCGAGCAACACGGTCAGCACCGCCAGCGCGCGAGCACGCCGCCCCCAGGTCAACCGTCCGCGTACCCGCATCGCCCACCCTCCTCGTCGCGGCCGTGAGCGGCCACCCGCCCATCCTGGCCGATCCCGGCCAGCGGCGGCGGTCATCCGGGGGACGCACCCGGACCCCTGGTCGATGTACTGTCGCTGCGCCCGATTCTGCAGCCGGAGGATGTCCATGACCGTGCGCGACACCAGGCCGGCCGACCGGTTCGGGCGACGGCTGCTGCGCCGCCTCGGCCGCCCGGCCGGTGGCGCCGCCGTCGCGTGGGTGCCGCTCGCCGCGGTCAGCTGCGGCCTCTTCACCGGCGCGCTGGCGAGACGG
>NZ_JAGPXZ010001138.1:0-1325 GCF_018070305.1 Micromonospora sp. M51
CGGGTGCTCCCGGAAGACACGCTCGACCCGGCGAAGGACCTCGACGAGGCGCTGGGCGACCTGCAACGCCTGCTGCTGCTCAACGTCGGCGTGATGTTGACCATCACGGTCGGCCTCGCCGGGATCGCCCTGCTGATCCGCCGCCGCACCCGCTGAACCGGCGCCGCACACGGCCGGCGCCGCACACGCTGAGCCGACACTGACGCTGAGCCGGCGCCGCACACGCTGAGCCGGCGCTGGCACCGGCGCACGTGCTGGCCAGCGCCTCAACCGGCGCTGGTCAGCACCAGCGGCGCGGTGGGCGCTCCCGGCGGGTGGCCCGTGGACGCGGTCGGACCGGGCCGTGCCGGTGCGCCCCGGCCCAGCCGGGAAGTTCACTCAGGCAACCAGCGGGGACGTCGAAGTCGGGCTCGCCGAGGGTGTTGGGCTCTGCGGAGCGCTGGCGCGGCAGCACGGGCTCGTCGTCAGCCCGCCCGGTGAGCGGCTCCGCCGGGTGCGATGGTGCGCCGCCGACCGCTCGGCGGTGCTTACCCGCCGCCTGCGGGTCGTGGTGCCCCGGCCGGCAGGGCTCGCCCTGGGCGCAGCCGTGCTCGGCCTCCCCGTGCGCCATCCCGGTCTCCTCACGCTCGCCCCACCCTCGGGTGCTCTCCCCGAGGTGCCCTGTCACCGTACTGGCCGGGACCGACGGGCCGCGCGCAGCGTACCCGGCGTCCGGACGGGCCGGTCCCCGGCGACGCCGCCGAGCACGGAACCCGGTTACGCAGTTCACAGCATCTTTTCGTGCCGTTCACCGAAGGGCCCGCCGGAGGGCGGACCGGGCGGGGCGCGGTGCGCGTACCCCTTTCGGCGCATGGCGGTGCCGTCGAGGTCCTCCCCCGGTCGGAGTTCGACCGGCGACGGCTGTGGTGGGATCGGGTCATGCGTCCGCCACCGTGGCTCGACTCCGGCACCCTCGGCCGTGATCTCGTGCTGGCCGGCGCGTCGCTGGCCGGTGGTCTGGTGTTGCACGCCCTGGGTTGGCAACCGCAGGTCCGCCCGAACGCGGAGGTGCCCTCGGCGTTGTTCCTGCCGCCGCTGGTGGCGGTGTGCGTCGCCGTCGCTCTTCGGCGGGTCGCACCGCGCGCCAGCCTGGCGCTGGGCACCGGCGCGCTGGTGGTCGACACGGCGCTGGGTAGTTCGCTGGGCACGGTCCTGGTCTACACACAGGTGCACTACGACGCCTGCGTGTACGGCCCGCCCCGGCTGTGGCGGTGGCTGCTGCGGATCACCGTGGCGCTGAGCCTGCTCGGGACGGTCGTCGGGGTGCTCAGGTACGGCCACTGGCG
>NZ_JAGPXZ010000114.1:0-11819 GCF_018070305.1 Micromonospora sp. M51
GGTCGCGGCCACCGGTGCGGTCCACCGCCAACACGTCGACGCCGACGGCGCGCAGGTGGGCGACCACGGCTCGGCCGAGCTTGCCGGTGGCCCCGGTGACGACGACACGCCTGGGCAGTGCGGAATTGCTCATGACCACATCTTCGTCGCCGCCGGCGTCGCTCCGGCAGCCGGGTGCCCGCCACGCCGTGATCACGATCCGAGCGCGATCGGGCCAGCGGGTGCGTAACGTGCAGGGGTAAACGTTGTCGCGACGAGGAGACTTCATGTCCAAGCCACCGCTTCCCGAGGCCGCGGTCGCCATGCTCCAGAAGCCGAACCCCGCCGTCATGACCACCCTGCGCAACGGTGGCCAGCCGGTCTCCGCCGCCACCTGGTACCTGTGGGAGGACGGCCGGATCCTGGTGAACATGGACGAGAGCCGCCGCCGGCTGGAGCACGTCCGCAACGACCCCCGGGTGTCGCTCACCGTTCTCGACGAGGCCGGCTGGTACACCCACGTCAGCATCATCGGGCACGTCACCGAACTGCGTCCCGACGAGGGCCTCGCGGACATCGACCGGCTGTCGAAGCACTACACGGGCAACGCGTACCCACGGCGGGAGCGCGCCCGGGTCAGCGCCCTGATCGAGATCGACCGCTGGCACGGCTGGGGCGCGCAGAAGGACAACAACCAGGTCGGCTGAGAGTTGCCGCCCGCTCGCCCTGACCCCGCCGTCGGGGAGAGCGGGCAGCGGCCGTCAGGGCGTCAGGGCGGTGGCGGACCGGGCGCCGGCCCGGGTCACCAGGTAACCGAAGGCCGCCGCGGTGAAGAACATGACGATGCCGTAGACGGCGCCCGGGATCGCCATCTGGGTGCTGTTGAGCAGCGCCGGGCTGAGCGCGATGGTGATGGCCAGGGTGCTGTTGTGGATGCCGATCTCGAAGCCGGCGGCCGTCGCGGCGCTGCGGTCCACACCGGCGAGGCGCGGCACCCCGTACCCGATGGCGAGACTGAGCAGGTTGAAGGCGAGCACGGCCAGGCCGACCGAGACGAAGTAGTCGGCGATGTTCTCCCGCTCGCCGAGCACCGCACCGGCGATCACCGCGACGAGGACGACGACGGACAGGATCCGGACCGGGCGGTTCAGCCGCTCGGCCACCTGCGGCATCCGTGCCCGGATGAGCATGCCGATCGCGACCGGGACGAGCACGATGGCGAAGACCTGCAGCACCTTGTCGAACTGCAGGCCGATGCTGCGCCCGTCGGGCAGGAAGTACGCCGCCGACAGGTTGACCAGGATCGGCAGGGTGAACACGGCGAGCACCGAGTTGATGGCGGTCAGGGTGATGTTCAATGCCACGTGGCCGCCGAACAGGTGGCTGTAGAGGTTGGCCGTGGTGCCGCCCGGAGAGGCGGCCAGCAACATCATGCCGACGGCCAGCTCGGGTGCCAGGTCGAAGGCGAGGACGAGGCAGAAGCAGAGCGCCGGCAGCACCAGCACCTGGCAGACCAGGGCGATGACGGCGGCTCGGGGGTGGTGGGCCACCCGGCGGAAGTCCGCCATGGTCAGTCCGAGACCGAGACCGAGCATGATGATGCCGAGGGCGACGGGTAGTCCGATCAGAGTCACGGCGGAGTCCATGGCACAACATCGTTACCACCCGGTAACGCCGTCACAATCCCCCATGTGGCTGGCGGCTCTTGACCCCGGACGGTGACCGGCTTAACTTCATCAATCAGATAACTCTCTTTACTAATTCTGTCTGATGTCTCGTGGGAGTGTGCCGATGCGACCATTGCGCCACCGCCGTCTCACCGCCGTCGTCGCCCTGGCGACCCTGCTGGTCACCGCCGCTCCGCCCACCGTCGCCAGCGCCGGTGACAACAACCAGCGCCGCACCGGCTACCACCGGGTCGGCTACTTCACCCAGTGGGGCATCTACGGCCGGGCCTTCCCGGTCAAGAAGCTCGAAACCTCCGGGGCGGCGAGCCGCCTCACCCACCTCAACTACGCCTTCGGCAACGTCAGCGAGGACGGTCGCTGCTTCGTGGACGGTGGGCCGGGCGAGGGCGACGCCTGGGCCGACTACCAGCGACCCGTCCCGGCCGAGGAGAGCGTCGACGGTGTCGCCGACGCCCCCGGCCAGGCGCTCAACGGCAACTTCAACCAGCTCGCCAAGCTCAAGGCCAAGCACCCCGACCTGAAGGTGCTGATTTCGCTCGGCGGCTGGAGCTGGTCGACGTACTTCTCGAACGCCGCCCGCACCGACGCCTCCCGCAAGGCGTTCGTCACGTCCTGCATCGACCTCTACCTCAGGGGCAACCTCCCGGGCAGCACCCCGGGCGCCGCCGCTGGCGTCTTCGACGGCATCGACCTCGACTGGGAGTGGCCCAACTGGGAGGGTGAGCCCGGCAACGTCATCCGCCCGGAGGACCGGGAGAACTTCACCAAACTGCTCGCCGAGTTCCGCCGGCAACTCGACGCGTACGGGCGCACGACCCGCGCGCACCACCCGCTGACCGCGTTCCTGCCGGCCAGCCCGGCCACCATGGACGCCGGTTACGAGGGCCGCAAGATCTTCAAGTACCTGGACTTCGCCACCGTGCAGGGGTACGACTTCCACGGCGGCTGGGACGCGCGGGCCAACCAGCAGTCGGCGCTTCGCGTCCCGGCGGGCGCCCCGGACAACCCGGACTTCTCCGTCGAGGTGGCCATCGACGGGTGGATCGCCCGTGGCGCGCCACGGGACAAGCTCGTGCTCGGCATCCCCTACTACGGTCGCGGCTGGACCGGCATCACCGGCGGCGGCAACGGCCTGTTCCAGCCGGCCACCGGGCCCGCGCCGGCCACCTTCGAAGCCGGCTACGAGGACTACAAGAAGCTCAAGACGCTGGCCGGCAACGGTTACACCGTGCACCGCGACCTGCGCGCCGGGCACGCCTGGTTGTTCGACGGTACGACGTTGTGGACGTACGACGACCCGGCGGTGGTGTTGCAGAAGACGCTCTACATCCGACGGGCCGGCCTCGCCGGTGCCATGATCTGGTCGCTCGACGGCGACGACGACAACGCCACCCTGACCAAGACGATCGGCCTCGGTCTGACGACCTGGTAGGCGTACCCGATCCCTGCGGCCCGCCGCCGACCGACTCCTCGGCCGGCGGCGGGCCGGCTAGCTCTGCGGGGCGGTCACCGCGCGCACCGCCGCCTCGATGAGCGCGGTCACCTGGTCCATGTCTCGAGCGCGGTGGATGTCCACCTCGGCCGACCAACCGCCGGGCCGGGTGAGCGTCACCGTCACATCCTCGCGGCGGTGGGTCAGCCAGGCGGCGACCGCCTGGATGAGCACCATGGCGGTGCCCGCGTCGCCGGCCGCCACCCGCAGGACGTCCGGGTGGCCCGCCGACTCCCCCTCGGGAGACGTCGTGGTCACCAGCTCCCGCAGCCGCTCCTCGGCACGCAGCCAGGACGCCAGCGAACGCCGCGCGGCGGCGGACGGAAGATCCGGATGGATCGAGAGCGTGATCATCTCTGGCACGTCTCCTCCTCCCAGGCGACGACAAACCCGCGCCACCCATCCTGCCAGTCCGCGTCGGGACCGGCACGCCGTGTAGTCAGCGATATCGATCAAGCCTTGACCGCCGTGTCGACGATTCATAGGCTCCGGCCACTGCGAGGTTGTGCCCGAGAAGGGAAACACGACTCATGGCCCCATCGATGCGTCCATTCCGGAAGGTCCCCGCCAGACGCCTGGCGAGTGCCGCCACGATCGCCCTCCTGCTCGGCACGACTCCCCTGCTCGGTGGCACACCTGCCGCGAGCGCCGCCCCGCCCTCCCGGTGCAGCGACGACCCGACCGCCCGGTTGGGCACCGTGCCCAGCCCGGAGACCGTGCTCGGCTTCCCGCTCGGCGCGGGTCAGGAGCGGGTCGTCACCAACGACGAGGTCCACACCTACCTCGGGGCCGTCGACCGCGCCTCGAACCGGGTCGTCACCGGCGTGATGACCACCAGCGTGCTCGGCCAACCGTTGCCGTACGCGGTGGTGTCCAACGAACGTCACGTACGGCCCGCCGCGCTGCGCCAGATCGCCGACGACGTCCGGGACCTGCGTGACCCGCGCCGAACCAGCGCGCGGACGGCCGCCCGGACGGCGAAGGACAGCCCGGCCATCGTCTGGGTCACCGCGAACGTGCACGGCGGCGAGAAGAGCGGTGCGGACGCGGCGCTCAAGACGCTGTACGAGTTGGCGGCCGGCCTGTCCTGCGCCGTCGCCGAGCGCAACGACAACCTGGTCACCATCATCGTCCCCACCCAGAACCCGGACGGCCGCGACGCCACCCGGCGGCAGAACGAGTTCGGCTTCGACCTGAACCGGGACTGGTTCGCCCGCACCCAGCAGGAGACCGACGGCAAGCTCGAGCTGCTGCGCCGCTACCCGCCGCAGGTCTTCATCGACGCGCACGAGATGGGTGGCCGGCAGTACTTCTTCCCGCCCAACGCCGACCCGATCCACCACGAGATCGCCGGCGAGGCGGTGGACTGGATCAACCGGATCGGCGAGGCCAACAAGGCCGGCTTCGGCTTCAACGGGGCCTGCGACGAGACCGTCACCACCGAGTGCTACTTCAACTACGACACGTACGACATGTTCTTCATGGGCTACGGCGACACGGTGCCGACCACCGGCTTCGGCGCGGCCGGCATGACGTACGAGAAGGGCAGCGCGTCGGCGGTGGCCGACCGGGTCCAGCAGCAGTTCCACACCCAGTGGTCGACGCTCGGCTGGGCCGCCGCGCACAAGCGTGAGGTGCTGGACGGCTACTTCGACATCTGGACCGACGCGCTCGCCCAGGGCAGGGCGGGCACGCTGGAGCCGAACGAGGTGGTGCAGCCCACCAACGAGGTCCAGTTCCCGGTGCCGGACGTCAAGGTCCGCTCGTACTTCCTGCTGCCCGACCGGCAGCTCGCCGACGTCCGCCAACTCGTCGAGCGGCTGCGCCGGATGGACGTCGAGGTGTACGAGGTGCGCAAACCGACCCGGGTGCCCACCGCGCGGGTCTTCGGCGGGCGCACCGCCACCAACGTGACAGTGCCCGTTGGCGCGTACTGGATCCCGATGGACCAGCCACAGAAGCACTGGATCCAGGCCGTCATGGGCGAGGACCCGTACGTGCCGTTCCCGTACTTCTACGACGTGTCGTCCTGGAGCAACCCGCTGCTGATGGGTGTCTCGGCCATCTACACCGGCGACACCGTCAAGCCGAAGGCCGAGCTGGTCCGGAAGGTCTCCGGTGGTCGCACCGGTGCGGCGTGGCCGTGGGGCTCGTACACGTACCCGCTCGACTCGGCCGCCGCCGCGGAGTTCACCTTCAGTCTGCTCGGCCGTGGCGTACCCCTGGTCCGTGACCTCACGACCAGCACTGTCGCCATCCCGGCCGCCACTGTGAGCCGGAGCGTGGACGGGCTGGCCGAATCCCTCGGGGTCAGCCTCACCCCGGGTGGTCGGCCCTCCGGTACCCGCCTCGACCTGCCCGACGTCGGGCTCTTCCAGGGCACCGGCATCTCCACCACGTCGGGCTCCCACGGCGAGGCGCGCTACGTGCTCGGCAAGCGGTGGGGGCTGGACCTCAAGCCGGTCACCACTGCCGACATCAACGACAACACCGCCGCGTTCACCGGGCGTACCGTGCTGGTGGTGCCGGACGGCAGCAGCCCGACCGGCGGTCTGACCGCCGCCGGCCAGGCCAACCTGCGCGAGTGGATCGCCCAGGGCCACACCTACGTGGGGCTGCGCAACGAGGGCACCCGGTTGGCCCGCGCCGCCGGGCTCACCTCCACCACCGAGAAGACGAAGCCGGCCGACTACCTGGTGATCGGCTCACACCTGCGGGTGGACGTCGACACCGACAGCCCGGTCGCGTCGGGTCGCCCGGCGGAGGACTTCGAGTTCAACAACAGCGACCCGATCCTCACCCCGAGCACCACCGGGACGAACGTGCTGAGCTACCCGACCGGTGACACGTTCTGGGCCAACGGCTACACCGTCGGCGCGGACACCCTCAAGGGCACCGCGGCGGTGGTGGACGAGCCGACCGGCGCCGGTCGGGCGGTGCTGTTCGCGTTCAACCCGCTCTTCCGGGCGTACAACGAGAATGGTCTGCACCTGGTGGCCAACGCGCTGCTCTACCCGGCGGGCGCTGCCCCGGACGCCCGGCGCTCGGCCGGTGTCGACGCGGCGCGCACCAGCGCCGCCGCCGCGCCCGTGACGCCGGACCTCGGCGGCGGCTGGCGACCGATCACCATCCAGGTCGCGGCCGGCGACCTGCCCCGCACCCGGGCGATCGTCGAACGCTTCAGCACCGACGCGCAGGCGTCCACGAAGAACGGCTCGGCGTACGTCGTGATCCCGAACCCGCAGGGCCTCCAGGTCGACGAGCACCCGTTCGCGAACGATCTGGTACGCGCCCTGCGCGACGCCGGGGTGCCACTGCGGTCGGTGGTCGCCTGACGTAGCCCCGCACGCCGAAACGCCCGTCCCCACGTATCGGGGGCGGGCGTTTCGGTGGGTTCCGGGGTTAGTCAGGTGCTGCCGCCGGGACCACTGCGGGTGGACTTACGGCCCTATGGAGCTGATGCCGTCAACGAATCAGCTGACCCCTGGACCGACCCCGCTGACCCCACGGCTGTCACCTGTCCTGATTCGTTTGCGGCATCAGCTCCAAAGCGTCGCTACCCAGGACGTCGCCCTCCGACGATCGGACGACATGTGCCCAGGTCGACGAACGCGACAGGCATCAGCTCGGTCACCCGGTCGCGCAGACAGTGCCGTTGAGGGTGAACGCGGTGGGCAGCACGTTCGGGCCGCTGTACGCGCCGACGAAACCGGCGCTCACTGTGGCACCCACGGCGATCTGCCGGTTGTCGTCGGTCGGGGTGACCCGCACGGCGGTGCCGACCTGTTCCCAGGTGGCGCTCCAGCCGCTGCTCACCTGCTGCCAGCCGGTGGGCCAGGTCCAGGTGAGCGTCCAGCCGCTGATTGGCTTCGTCCCGTTGTTGGTGATGTCGACGCCACCGATGTAGCCGTTGCCCCAGTCGTTGGCGGTGGTGAAACGGACGGTGCACGCGCTGGCGGCGGGGCTGCCGGTGGCGAAGGTCAGCGGCGGTGAGGACCAGGAGACCCGGCCGGCGGTGTCGCGGGCCAGCACATTGACGGTGTACCTGCTGCCCGGCACCAGGTTGTCGACAGTGAACGAGGTGGACGCCGTCTCGCCGAGCTGCTCGCTGACCGCGCCGTTGTGCCGGTACACCTCGTACTTGGCGATGGGGCTGCCACCCGGTGTGGCCGCCGGCCAGGTGATCGTCGCGGCGCGGTCGGTGACGCCGCTCGCGGTGGGCTGGCCCGGCGTCGAGGGCCGTCCGGCGGACGTGCCGGCCGGTCGCAGCACGATCGTGGTCAACGAGTACGCCGGCAGCGTGCGGCTGGTCGCCGAACCGGACTGGCCGGTCGCGATGCCGGTGGCGCCGTTGGTGAGGGTGGACACCGTCGGTGCGACCGCCGACGGGGTGAACCCGGCGTAGTCGATGGTGACCGGGTGGTCGTGGTCCGGGTCCTTGTTCACCAGCAGCACGGCGAGGTCACCGTTGGCCCGGCGGACGGCGTGCGCGGTGACCAGCGGCTCGTCGGTGCCGGCGCGGACGAACTGGTCGCCGGGCGTCGCGAAGAGCTTCATCATGCGCAGCCCGTGGTACGGCGCGAAGGGCGTGTTCAGCGGCGGTTGGCAGACCGAGCCGTCCTCGGTGCAGGCGCCGCTGGAGAGCATTCCGAAGTCGCCGTAGTCGGTCTGGCCGGCCACCTGCGCCACGGTGCCCATGCCGTTGTGCACGTTCCACCACTGAACGGTGAAGACGCCGCTCTCCAGCAGCCCGCTGTAGACGTCGGCCAGGAAGAGTGCCGCCGGCTGGGTGGTCCGGCCCGCGTCGACGTTCAGCTCGGTGAAGCTGATGCCGATACGGTCGGCGTTCGCACCGGCGTACCGCGCGAGTTGTTGCCGCAGCAGGTAGGTGGCGTCGGGGAGGTGGTTGACGCGGGCCAGCGACTCGGCTGCCGTGCCGCCCGGGTACCAGTGCACGTCCACGAAGTCGATCTTCGGGCCGGCGATGGAGAGCACCGTCTGGTTCCACGGGCCGGGGTCGCTGCCGGCGGTGATCCCGTCCGGCCAGTTGCCCGGCATGGTCAGCACCGCCCCGACCTTGATGCTCGGGTCCACCGCCTTCATCGCGTCGGCGTACTCGACGACCAGCCTCGCGTACTGTGTCGCGCTCTTGTCCGGGTGGTTGTCCGCCTCCCAGGCGGACCCGTAGTGGCCGTTGCCGTAGTTCTCGTTGCCGACGGTCCAGTAGCGGGCGTCGTAGCCCTTCGTCACGTTGGCGTACCGCACCCAGTCGGCGGCCTCGGCGGGCGTGCCGGTGCCGTAGTTCGCAATGATCATCGGTTGGGCGCCGGCGCGCCGGACCGCCGCCATGAAGGTGTCGAAGTCGGTTCCCGGTGCGACGTAACCGCCGGGCGCGGTGTGGTCCTTCCAGTGGTAGATGTCGGCGTACGAGCCGCCGGGGTAGCGCATCATCTGCACGCCGGCGTCGCGGAGCAGGTCCGATGTCTCGGCGGTGCCGAGGTTCGCGTCCCAGATGGCGTGGTTGACGCCGAGCGCGGTATCCGGCACGGTCGCCAGACCGGCGCGGGTGTTGACGGTCACGCTGACCGGGTCGGCTGCCGCGCTGGCGGATGGCGGGTTGACGCCCGCGAGCGCGCTCGCGGCGAGCAGCAGGCCCGCCAGGAGTGCCGCACGGGTCTTCGGTGTACGCATGGGCGGGTTCCTTCGCGCAGGTGAGCCGCCCCGCCAGTCACTGTGCGACGCGGGCACGGGCGAGCTCGTGGACGATTGGCCTTCGTTGGTCCATCGCTTGTGTCACCGTCCCCCGGAGATCACACAGGGATCCCGGTTGCCCAGTGGACGGAGGTCAGCCCGCGCGCGGCTTCATCGACGTACCACAATGGCACTGGCGGCTGGACAATCTCAAGGTGCGACAGGCTGACCGCCGTCGGCGTACCCCGTCGGTTGTCGCCGCCACTGGGTGGCGTCCCGCTGTTCGGGCCCGGACACCGAACAGCGGGACGCGACCCGGGCGGCCAGGGCCGGGACCGACGGTCGTCTTCAGGGGCGGCCCAGGGGTGGGCCGCTGCTCAGCGGTGCGCGCTGACAGGCGGGCGGCCGGTTGTCGTCGCACGACTGTCCCGGCTGCTGCGCTGCCCTGGATTCCCGGTGGCCGTTCATGCCTCGGCCGCGTGGCGCGCGGGTCGCCCGGTGGTGGTCTCGGGCCGTCTCGCGCCGGCCGCGTGCCACCCGCCCCACGCCACGATCGTCGTCCGTCACGCCGCGGGTCACTGTCACTGGCGACAACTCCGTCACCGCGGCCCGAGGTCGTTCGAGTACCGACGACTGTCCGTAACGTTAACGCTAACAGTGAGCGATTGTCCATAGACAACTGCCGTTGTTGGCTGCTGCGGTGGTGGTGTTTCGGCGGGACGGCGCGGCATCAGGTCGACGGCGACGCGGTCGACCGCCGCGCGCACCGGCGGAATAGCCTTGCGGCATGCGGGGACGATTCGGGGCGGCCAGGCGGTGGTACGCGGAGCATCGGCGGTTGGCCCGCTGTGCGGTGCTCGCGCTCGTGGTGGGGGCGGTGGCGCTGGCCGGGGGCACCGTGGCCAGCGTGACGTGGATCCGCGACATCGCCGACGGCCACCTCTACGCCGAGGCCGAGGTGCCGGACGCGCCGGTCGCGCTGGTGCTGGGCACCAAGGTGGACGCGGACGGCATACCCTCCCCCGTCCTCGCGGCCCGGTTGGAGATCGCGCGGCGACTGTTCGACGCCGGCAAGGTTCGGGCGATCCTCGTGTCGGGCGACAACATGAACGCCGACTACAACGAGCCCGCCGCGATGCGGAGCTGGCTGGTGGAGCGGGGCGTGCCAGCACACAAGGTGGTGCCGGACTACGCCGGATTCGACACCTACGACTCGTGCGCGCGGGCCGAGCGGATCTTCGGGGTGCGGCGAGCCACAGTGGTGACCCAGTCCTTCCATCTTCCGCGCGCCGTGGCGCTGTGCCGGCGGCTCGGCATCGACGCCAACGGGGTGGGCGACGACAGCGCGAAGCGGTACGCCCAGACGTGGTGGTTCAGTTCCTCCCGGGAGAACGGCGCCTGCCTGAAGGCCGCGCTGGACCTGCTCTCCGGTCGGGATCCGGCGCACCTGGGCCGCCGCGAGACGGGCGTCGACGACGCGTTGCGGGTCGACTGAGCAGGATCACGACCGGGCAGGTGCGACGCTGTCGCGGACGATGAGTTCGGTGGCGAGCTCCACCCGCGGGCTCTCGGTCCGCTCGCCGCTGGCCAGGCGCAGCACGGTACGCGCGGCCAGCATGCCCATCTCGGCCAGGGGTTGACGGACGGTGGTCAGCGGCGGCGAGCACCATCGCACCTCCGGCAGGTCGTCGAAGCCGACCACGCTGACGTCGTCGGGCACCCGCAGGCCGCGTTTGCGGACCGCCTCGTAGACGCCGAGGGCCATCTGATCGCTGGAGGCGAAGATGGCGGTGGGCGGGTCGGGCAGGCTCAGCAGCTGTATACCCGCGGTGAAGCCGGACTCGTGGTAGAAGTTTCCCGGCCGGATCAGGGCGTCGTCGATGGGGATACGCGCGGCGCCGAGGGCGGCCCGGTAACCGTCCATGCGGGCCCGGCTGCACATCAGGTGCGGCGGGCCGGCGATGAAGCCGATGCGACGATGACCCAGGTTGATCAGGTACTGGTTGGCGCTGAGGCTGCCCGCCCAGTTGGTGGCGCCGATGGTGGGTGACTCCTGCGGGTCGACCCCGGCCGGGTCGATGATGACGACCGGCAGGTGCAGCCGACGCAGCTCGGCCTGCAACGGCGGGTTCACCATCGAGGTCACGAAGATGATGCCCTCGGTGGAGCGCGTACGCATGTTGTCGAGCCACTGCTTGGCCGAGGACATCCGCCAGTGGATGGCCGACACGACGGTGCCGACGCCGGGCCGGTGCACGGCGGCGGTAGCCGTGCCGGTTGAGGAGCGCCTCGACGCGTTCCCGGGTGTCGGGGGCGACGTCGGAGCGGCCGTTGATGACCCGGGAGACGGTGGGTACGGAGACTCCGGCCAACCGGGCGATCATGGCGATGGTGACGTTTCGGCCGTTCGCTGTGCCCACGGTCCCCCTGCCTCCTGTTGGAAACGTCAGGTCTGCTCGCGGTGGTGTGCTGTCATCCCTTGATGCTGCCGGTGAGTCCGCCGATGAGTTGGCGTTCGGCCACGGCGTAGAAACCCAGGGCCGGCACCATCGACAGCACGACGTAGGCGAGCACCCGTGCGGTCTCGGCGGTGTACTGGCCCTGGAATGCCTGCACCCCGACGGGCAGGGTCCACCAGCTCTGGTCGGTGAAGACGACCAGCGGGAGCATGAAGTTGTTCCAACTGGTCACCACGGCCAACACCGAGACGGTGGCCAGGGCCGGGCGGGCCATCGGCAGCAGGACCCGCCAGAAGAAGCCGAACGAGCCGCAGCCGTCGAGGACGGCGGCCTCCTCGATCTCCGCCGGGATGGTGCGGAAGAACTGGCGCAGGATGATGATGGTGATCGGCAGCCCGAAGGCGGCCTGGGGCAGAATGACACCGAGCGGGTTGTCCAACAGGCCCATGCCGCGCAGCAGGACGAACAGCGGCAGGATGGCCACCGCGAACGGAAACATCAGGCCGATCG
>NZ_JAGPXZ010001139.1:0-1324 GCF_018070305.1 Micromonospora sp. M51
CGCCGCATCCGGGCGGCGAGCCGGGTGCCGTCCTCGACGATCAGGGCGTACGCGCTGACGTGGTCCACCCCGGCGGCGACCACCTGCTCCAGCGAGGCGGCGAAGTCCTCGGCCCGTTCCCCCGGAGTGCCGTAGATCAGGTCCAGGTTGACGTGCGCGAACCCGGCGTCGCGCGCCTCCAGGGCGGCGGCGGTGGCCCGGCCGGCGCTGTGTGTGCGGTCCAGGATCGCCAGCACCCCCGGGGAGGCGGACTGCATGCCCAGCGAGATCCGGGTGTAGCCGGCCGCCCGCAGCAGCTTCAACGATTCCGGGGTGACCGACTCGGGGTTGGCCTCGGTGGTCACCTCGGCGTCGGCGGCCAGCCCCCAGGTGCGGTCGATCCCGTCGAGGATGCGGGCCAGGTCGTCGGCGGGGAGCAGGGTGGGCGTGCCACCACCGACGAAGACGGTGTCGACCCGGGGCGGCGGGTTGTCGCCCAGCACCCGGGCGGCGAGCGCCAGCTCGGCCAGGACGGTGTCGGCGTACCCCTCGCGGCTGGCACCGCCGCCCAGTTCGGCAGCGGTGTAGGTGTTGAAGTCGCAGTAGCCGCAGCGACTGGCGCAGAACGGGACGTGCACGTACACGCCGAAGCCGCGCGCGCCGACCGCTGCGGTGGCGGTGGCGGGCAACGATCCGTCGACGGGGACGGTCTCACCATCTGGAAGGACGCCGGGCATGGCCACTAGTGTGCCCGGCATGACCTCTCCCGACGTCCTCGTGCGGGTCGCCACGGCCCGTGGGGTGACCACCCTCACCCTGGACAGCCCACACAACCGCAACGCGCTCTCCACCGCCCTGATGACCCAGTTGCTGGCCGGGCTGGCGGACGCGGTGGCCGACGAGGCGGTCCGAGCGGTAGTGCTCGACCACACCGGCCCGGTTTTCTGCTCCGGGGCGGACCTGAAGGAAACCGCCATGGCGTACGCCAGCGGGACGGTTCCGGCCGGCATGTTGGGTGATGTGCTCGCCGCGGTCTGGGAGTGCCCGAAGCCCGTGCTGGCCCGGGTGGCCGGGCCGGCGCGGGCCGGTGGGCTCGGCCTGATCGCCGCCGCCGACCTGGCCGTCTGCGCCGACGAGGCGACGTTCGCGTTCACCGAGGTCCGCATCGGGGTGATCCCGGCGGTGATCTCGGCGACCGTGCTGCCCCGGCTGCACCCCCGCGCCGCCGCCGAGCTGTACCTGACCGGCGACACCTTCGACGGTCGCCGGGCCGCCGAGATCGGCCTGGTCACGGCGTCGGTCCCGGCGGACGGGCTGGACGACACGGTGCGCGGCTACTGCGACT
>NZ_JAGPXZ010001140.1:0-1321 GCF_018070305.1 Micromonospora sp. M51
GGCGCAGGTCCAGCCGGGCCCAGGGGGTGATGGCCGCGCGCAGCTCGGCCAGCACCTCCCGCAACCCGGCGGCGCCCAACAGCAGCGGCTCACCCCCGTGGAGCACCACGTGCACGACCGGCACCCCGTGCTCGCGGGCGTGCTCGGCGATGCGCCGCGCGGCTCGGCGGACCGTGGCCGGCGGCATTCGCGCCGGGCGGCCACGCCAGGTCTGGTCGGCGTGCTGGTAGATGTAGCAGTGGTCGCAGCTGAGGTCACACCGGCTGTGCACCTTCAGCACGAACTGGCTGATCCGCCGGCATGATCCGCCCACTCCGGGTGGACCGCACCGGCAGACCATCACTCAGATGGACGAGTTGAAGGCGGCGACGGCGACGACACCGGACGGCACGGAGCCGGTCGTGACGACGCGCCTGCGCACCGCCTCAACCAGATCGGCGTGCTCGACAGTGATCCGTTCCAGCGGGGTGTGCAGGCTACGGGTGAGATCGTCTAGGTCGGGACGGGTGGGGCGGGCGGGGGCATGGTCCACAATGAGTCTCCGGGGGCCCGGGGCGCTGGGAGCGCGAGCGGCGGCTGTGGCTCGAACGGCTCTGGTCCGTGACCAGGATAGACAAATATCGACCCAGTGTCACCGTCGGTACCACCGCCGGCACGGCGAGTGGCAGACCACGGTGGACGAAGGAGGAGCTCACATGTGCCGGAGCATCAAGACGCTGCGTGAACCGTTCACCCCGCAGGTGACCGACGCGGATGTCGAGGCGGCGGCGTTGCAGTACGTCCGGAAGATCTCTGGCTTCCGGGCGCCCGCCGCGCACAACGCCGCCGCGTTCGACGCCGCGGTGGCCGCCGTGGCCGGGGCGACGCGCACCCTGCTCGACCAACTCGTGGTGCGGGGCGCCGGAGCGGGCGTCACCGACCGGTCGGCCCCCGCCGCCAACTGATCGCCGCCCACCGGCACGGCACCCGGCCGGGCCTGACCCTGGGCAGGGTCAGGCCGCGGCGAGTGCCGGGGCGACGGTGTCCGGCGCCCAGCGCGAACGGTGACACTGCGACCAGCCCCGGCATCCCGGGTCACCCAGCGAGCAGAGCCGCATCTTGCTGAGCACCTCACCGTCGTCGGTGTCCCGCACGTCGAAGTGCACCGGACGGACCGTGCCGTCCGGGGCGACGAGCAGGTGCCGGCCCGCGTCGAGCGTGTCGTCGCGCAACAGGCAGTTGCGGCCCAGCAGTCGGGCCAGCGCGGCGATGCCCGCGTGCTCGGAGAGCTGCTCGGGCACCCCGTAGCAGTCCACCACCGTCGCGAACTCGCCCGGCGGCT
>NZ_JAGPXZ010001141.1:0-1320 GCF_018070305.1 Micromonospora sp. M51
CGCGCCGGTCGTTCTGGCGCCGCCGAAGTGTGCCCAAATTGTTGGTGGCGCAATTTCTTTGGTCCGGGTTCACGGACCCTTCTTGACCATCAATGCAATTCATGGTTTTGTTTTCGACAGGGAACGATGTTAGCGCTCGCATCGCTGCATCGCTCGTTACTGGTATCCCTTCGCCTCACCATCGAATGGTCGGTCGGCCGCTCGGTTGCGGTCTGACCACACGCCGAAGAGGGAGCAGGACATGCCCGTTGCACCTCCCCGTCCCCTGACGCCGGCACCGACGCGCCGGCTGATGCTCGCGCTGCTCGCCGCCATCACCGTCACGGCCGGCACGGTCGCCGCACCGGCGGCCTCGGCCGCACCGCCGGCGCCGCCCGCGCCGCTGGGCCCGACCGTCACCCGCACCGACCAGGCCCCCACCGGCTACACAGTCACCTTCCGGTACCAGGCGCCAGCCGATGTCCAGCAGGTCCACATCTACGGCGACTGGTTCTACTCCCGACCGGAGAACATCGGCTGCCAGGACTGCGGCGACGCGCGCCCGCCCGCCGAGTGGCAGCCGGGCGACGTCGCGGCCACCCCGTGGCACACCCAGGCCATGCGGAAGGGTCCCGACGGGGTGTGGACCTTCACCACGCCACTGCCGGCGGGCACCTTCCGCTACGCGTTCACCCACGACTGCGCCAACGAGCTCGCCACCGGCTGTGCCCTGCACGACGACCCCGCCAACCGCTGGCAGATCCAGCCGCAGTACCCGGGAGCGCCCGGCGCGGTACGCAGCACGATCTACGTTCCGGCCAGCCGGAAGTTCCCCACGTACGACACCGGTTACCAGGCGCCGGTGGCCAAGGTCGGCCGGCTGGAGTCCCGGCGGTACCCCTCGCCACTGTCGACCAACCCGGCGGGAGTGCACGACATCGTCGTCTACCTGCCGCACGGCTACGACCCGAACCGGGCCACGCCGTACCCGACGCTCTACCTGAGCCACGGCAGCGGTGACCACTCGACCGCCTGGACGATGCAGGGCGTGGCCCACCTGATCCTGGAGAACGCGGTCAATGACCGGGCGGCGCAGCCGATGGTGATCGTCTCCACCGACTTCAACGGCCTCCCCGGTGGCAACGAGGGCTACGTCAACGAGCTGCGCGACAACATCTTCCCGTTCGTCGAGCAGAACTACCACGTCTCGACCCGGGCGCAGGACCGCGCCTTCGCCGGCTTCTCCGCCGGTGGCAGCCGGGCGTACACCATCATGTACAACCACACCGACCTGTTCGGCTACCACGCGGCGTGGAGTGCGGGCGGTCCGGCCGCCACCCC
>NZ_JAGPXZ010001142.1:0-1318 GCF_018070305.1 Micromonospora sp. M51
GTCCCGCGCTGCGGAACCGGCCCAGGTAATCGCTGATCTCCGCGGCGGTGTCGAACACGCCGTACATGTGGATCGAGAAGACCGTGTTGCGGGCCGGGTCGGCGGCGAAGACCGACGCGGCGTTGTCGCGCATGGTGAACGACCAGTCCTGGCCCCAGTTCGGCGCGTCCACCATGATCGTGTGGTTCAGTCCGCCGGCCCGCAGGCGCTTGATCGCATTGGCGTTGTCGGTGGCCCAGGAGGCGTAGTTCTGGTTGCCGTACGGCTCGTTGCCGATGTTGACGATGACGTACTTTTCCTGACCGGAGAGGACATCGGCGAGACTGAGCCAGTAGTCGACGGCGCGGGCCAGGGTGATCGCGCCGCTCTGCTCGCCGTACCCGGTGGTGTCGTGCACCTCCAGCACACAGATCAGCCGGTTGGCCTTGCAGAGTGAGATGACGTTGGCGACGTCGGCGTTGGTGTTGCGGGTCCAGCGGTCGCCGCTGGAGAGCACCACCCGTACGGTGTTCGCGCCGAGCGCCTTGACGTCGGCGAACGAGCTGGTCTGCTGCGGGTACCAGGTGTGCGCGTGGTTGACGCCGCGCATGATGAATTCGGTGCCGTTGGCGTCGTACAACTTGCCGCCAGCGACGGAGAAACCGGCCGCGGCGTGCGCCGGCTGGCCGAACGCCAGCACGGTGACGAGCAACGCGAGCAGTGTCGCGCCGGCGGCGGAGAGTCGAGTCTTCATGGCCTTCCTCAGGGAGGAACCCCCGGTGCCCGACAGGGGTGGGACGTGACAGGGAAGGCGGCTGCAGCCCGGCAGCCGCGCCCGGCTCCCGGCGCAGGCATCAGCGTAGGGCGATGGGATGGTCATCGCAACCGGTTCAGTTGGCGGATCCGATGCCCGGACAGCCGCAACGGCCCACGCGGACGCAGGCCGTCACGGGGCGGTCATCCCCACCACAGGATGTGCGCCACACCCGGCTCTTAACCGGTTAAGAGCGACGGTAGGCAGGTGACTGCGATCCGTCAAGGACGGGTCAGTCGAACCGGACGAGAGGGTTGACCGGCGCGCACCGGGGTATCCCGGGAACGATCCGTCGGTGAGAGGGGATACCAGGATGGTCAGCGTCGGCTACACCCTGATGAGCGAGCAGGCCGGGCCCAAGCAGCTGGTGGACCACGCGGTGCGGGCGGAAGCGGCCGGTTTCGACCAACTGGTGGTCTCCGACCACTACTACCCCTGGCTGGACTCCCAGGGCCACTCCCCGTACGCCTGGTCGGTGCTCGGCGCGGTCGCCCACGCCACCTCCCGCGCGCAGCTGATGTCGTT
>NZ_JAGPXZ010001143.1:0-1317 GCF_018070305.1 Micromonospora sp. M51
GCACCGAGGTGCTGCCCCAGGACTTCTTCCTGGCCAACGGCATCTCCCGGTTCTTCCCCTCGCCGGCGCTGGTGCCGCCGGGGCCACCCACCGCCGGGGACATCCCGTCCTCGGCGGCCGGGAAGAACAACCGCGCGTTGATCGCGGAGCGGTTCGGCACCGTACTGACCCAGAAGATGAAGCACATGCCGCACGCGCTGCGGCGCAGCGTGCTCCAGGAGATCGAGCAGACGTTCCCGCAGCAGTACCGGCGGACCGCGGCGAGTCAGTTCCGCAGCATGGACGACCTGTCGATCGCCTCGTCGCTGCATCACTACTACGCCTTCCACACCGGACGCGCGGCACCGGGGGACCTGCGGTACACCATCGCCGAGCTGTCCCACCCGGACACACCCGCCCGGTTGGCGCACCTGCTCGCCCGCCGGGACCGGCAGGTGTTCTGCCTCAACGACGCGTTCTCCGTCGAGGAGGACCTCGACGCGCAGATGGCGTTGCTCATCCCGTTCCTCGAGACGTACTTCCCGGTGCCGAGCCCGTGGGAACGGGCCTGACCCACCCCCGGACACGACGGTGGCCGGTCGCGCCCTCCCCGGCGACGACCGACCACCGTGCCCTCGCGGGCGGTCAGGCTCAGTACGAGTAGCCCGAACCCCCGGCGTCGTTGGAGCCGCTGTCCGACGGCGGCGCGACCGCCTTCGGGGTGCCCTTGGGCAGGCAGCTCAGGTTCTTCTTGCCGTCCGGCTGGACCACGAACCAGGTGCCACCGACAGCCTGGCCCTTCCACTGGCCGGGCTTCTTGTCACCGATGTAGCGGTAGACCGGCCAGCCGCCGACGGTGAGCTGACGGGTGCCGTCCTGCCGGGTCACGCTGCCGACCTTGTCGTCGGAGACGCCGGTGAGCTCCGGGTTGCCGTCGGTCAGTGCCGGGGGCCACACCTCGGCGCACTTGTCGACACAGTTCGACGACGGCGGGTCGGCGGTGTCCTTGTCGAAGCGGTACAGGATCCAGCCGTCCTGGTCGGTGACCACCTTGCCCATCCGGGCGACGCTCTTACCGACCAACTTCTCGGTCAGGTCGACGTCCGCGGGCGGCGCGTCGGCGGCCGGCACCTCCGCGGACGCCGACACCTCGGGTTCAACCGTCGCGGTGGGCTCGGCCGCGGCGACGGCGACCGGCTCCGCCGCGCTCGAGTTCGCGGGGTCGTAACCCGCGGGAGCGCAGGCCGTTAGTGCGACCATCGCGCTCGCGACGATGACGGTCCGCTTCATCTGTGCCACGTGCCCTCCTCATTCTTGACAGTTCACCCATAGGTACGG
>NZ_JAGPXZ010001144.1:0-1316 GCF_018070305.1 Micromonospora sp. M51
GCTCTGATCCGACGAGGCCCCTCCCCGGCGCTGCGGCGTCGGGGAGGGGCCTCCCTCATCGGTAGGGAGGGGATGTCCGTGACGGGTATCCGCAAGGTGTTGGCCGCCGGGTCCGTCGGACTGGCCCTGACCCTGTTCGCCGCCGCCCCGGCGGCGCACGCCGCCCCGGCGGCGCACGCCGCCCCGGCGGCGCAGGCGGCGCAGGCGGCGCAGGCCGCTCAGGTCGCGAAGGTCGCTCCAGCGGCGCAGGCGGCCCGGGTGGTGCAGGGCGCCCCAGCGGCGCAAGCCGCTCCGGCGGCCCGGGCGGCGCAGGCCGACAAGCTCAAGCTCACGGTGGCCGGCGACGGCGCTCAGGGCGTCACCATCCAGGCCAGCTACACCGATGGCCGCCGGCTGGAACAGGTGGTGCGGCTGGTCCTCACCGCCACCGGCCCGGACGGGCAGAAGGTCGGGCCGGTGCAGTTGGAACCGCAGCCCGAGGGGCACGGCTTCTACAGCAGCGGCCCGGTCCTCTCCACCGGCACCTGGAAGGTGACGGTGAACTCCCCCGCCCCGTTGCCGGGCAAGGCCACCGCCACGGTGCAGGCCCGGGCGGCGCAGTCACCGCCGGCGCCCGAGCCGGTCGCGGTGACCAAGCCAACGGACGGGGCAGGCGAGGCGGGCGCCGGCTGGTGGCCGTTCGCGGCGGCCGGCCTGGTCCTCGTCGCCGCGGCGATGGGGGTGGCCATGCTGTTCGGCCGCCGCCGCACCGACTGACGAAGACGATCTCGCCGCCGCACCGACGGATCACCACGATCTCGCCGCCGCTCCGACGGATCACCACGATCTCGCCGCCGCACCGACAGACCACGACGATCTCGCCGCCGCTCCGACAGACCGCGACGATCTCGCCGGGGCGGCCGACTGAGCGACACTGACGACGGAACGGGCCGGGCCGCAACCAGCGGCCCGGCCCATCGTCATCTCACCCACCGAGCCGGATTGGTCGGTCACCGCCAGCCCGCGCTGGCGTCACCGGGCCGCGGTCATGATCGACTCGACTTTCATGAAACCGCGCCTTCCCCGGCCCCAGGTCACCGCGACTTCCAGGAACACGAGTGGATCAAGGCGCCGCGCCGCACCGCGCCGGCCGCACCGACCGAGCCCGGCCGCACCACGAGCCCGGCCGCACCACGAGCCCGGCCGCACCGCGAGCCCGGCCGCACCGCGAGCCAGGCCGAACCGCGCCAGGCCGCGCCGCTCAGAGGACGGCGCGCAGCGCCGCCAGGTCCTCGTCGCTGGGCTCCCAGGTGCCGGCGGCGGCGTTGGCGCGTACC
>NZ_JAGPXZ010001145.1:0-1315 GCF_018070305.1 Micromonospora sp. M51
TCGTCGTAGAGCCCGACGCCGCCCGCACCGAGCCCGGCGACCAGTGCGGCACCACCGGCGGCACCGCCGGTGGCACCGAACGCGCCGGCGGCGGCAGCGCCGGCGGCGAGCGCCGGGCCGGCGGCCAGGCTGACCGTGCGGCCGCGGAAGTTGGTGCGCTCCAACGCGGGCCCGGCCGGTGAGGTACGCGCCTCACGCAGCGCGTAGCGGGCCGCCGCGGCACCTGCGGCGGCGATCAACAGCCGACCCAGCGCGCTCACGCCGCCACCTCGCTCGCTCGGTCACGCGCCGCCTGGTCGGATCCGGACACGGGGGTACGTCGTTCGCTCACTGGGGCAGTCTAGGCAGCAGCGACGGGGCGTTGTCGCCGACGCCGTACTGTCCGGCCTTCTTCTCGGTGAGTTGCTCCACCAGGGCGAGGGTGGTCACCACCTGCCCCTGCACCGTGTTGGCGTTGTCGACCGTGGAGATGGTCTGGGTGAGCACCGGGTCGCCGCGCACCACGCCGACCAGGTTGCCCCCGACGGAACCGTTGCCGGCCACCACTATCGACCCGGTGCGGTCGAACTGCTCGGCGATCTTGACGACCGACTCGTCCCGCTTGTCGGAGTCCTTGTCGACGTACGGCTGGCCGCTGACCACGACGACGGCCTCCGCCGAGGCGGTGACCTTGTTGCTGTCGGTGGTCAGGTAACCGGCGTTGTTGTACGCGGCGAGCACCGCCCGCCGGTCGGCGTCACTGACCGGCGCGACGCCCTGGGCCCGGTCCAGCAGGACGCTGGCCAGCAGCGCGCTGGAGGTCTCCACGCCGTGCCCGTTGCCCGGCAGGCCGGTGGTCTGCGCGGTCGGTCGGGCCGCGGTGACCGCCAACTCCAGCAGGTTGGAGTTGTTGTCCGGGTTGATGAACTTGTCCTGCAGGTCGACCTGACCGGTGATGGTGGCCCCGGCCTGCTGGAGCTTCTTGAGCACGCCCTCGGTGTGGTCACGGCCGTTGGGCAGGCTGAGCACCACCACCCGCCGCCCGGTGAGGGTGCCGGGCAGGACGACCTGGGAGATCTCCTCGGCGAACTCCTCCTCCAGGGCGAGTTGCTTCTCCATGTTGCTGACCGTCTGGCGCCAGTGTTGGTTGTCCTTGCGCAGCCCGGTGACCTGCCCCTCGAGCGAGTCGGCGACCGGGCCGTTGAGGGCGGCCGTGCCGACCACCAGGCCGATCGCCAGAGCCAGGAAGACCGCGGTGAGGGACACCACGTGGTAGCGGAAGTTGATCACGCTTGCAGCCTCTTGATCGGTCGGGAACTAGAAGAGCCGGTACAGC
>NZ_JAGPXZ010001146.1:0-1304 GCF_018070305.1 Micromonospora sp. M51
GGTCAGGTGCGACAGGTGCTCGCGGGCAGTCCGGGGACGGCCACCGGCGACCGGCCGTCCGGCCGGGCCTTGCCGGCGAGCACGGCGGCCAGCGCGGTCATCGACGCCCGGCTGGAGGAGTACGTGGCCAGCAGCGTCGGTGACGTGGCGCCGGCCAGCACGTACGGGGTGTCCATGGCGACAGTGACCGCCGCGTCGGCGCGCAGGTCCTCGGCGCCGTCGCCGTAGCCCACCAGGTGCACGACAGTGCCGCCGCTGGGCTTGACCGACACCCCGGCGGCGGTCAGCGCGGCGGTGAGCGTGGCCCGGGTGCCGTCCCGACCGCCGGACGAGGTGACGGTGACCGGCCCGCGTACCTCCGCGCCGCAGGTGCCCCGCAGCACGGTGACGGCGGCGGCGGCCAGCGCCTCGGCCGCCGCCCGGTGCGCCGGGGTGTTGAGCGTGGACATCTGCGCCGCCGGCAGCTCCGCGAGCTGGAACTTCATGGTCAGCACCCGGGTTACCGCCTCGACCAGTCGGGTCCGGGGCAGTGATCCGCCGCGCAGCGCGGCGAGCAACCCGTCGTACGCCTGAGCGACGTTCGGGGTCATCAGGATGAGGTCGTTGCCGGCGTTGAGCGCCCGGACCGCCGCCTCGCCGGGAGCCCAGCGCTTCGCGGGCGGCATGTTCATCCCGTCGGTGATCACCACGCCCTTGAAGCCGAGTTGGCCGCGCAGTACGTCGGTGAGCAGCTTGTGCGAGAACGTCGCCGGGGTCCCCGGGTCGATCGCGCGCGCGTCCAGGTGACCGGACATCACTGCCATCGCGCCCGCGTCCATCCCGGCGGTGAACGGTGGCCACGCGCCGCTCTGCAACGCCGCCGCGGACTGGGTGAGCACCGGCAGATCCTGGTGCGAGTCGTCGGCGCTGTGGCCGTGCCCGGGGAAGTGCTTCAGGGTGGCCGCGACCCCGCTCGCCTGGAGGCCCCGGACCGCTCCACCCACCTGCGCGGCGGCCTGCTTCGGGTCGGCGCCGTAGGACCGGGAGCCGATCACGGTGCTGCGGGTGGCCAGCACGTCGGCCACCGGGGCGAAGTCGATGTTGATGCCCATCGCGGCCAGCTCGGTGCCGGCGGCCCGCCAGGCCGCCTCGGTGAGCTTCGGGTCACCGGCCGCGCCGGCCGCGAGGGCGCTGGGCAGCACGGTGACCCCGTCGGTCACGCGGGTGACGACGCCGTACTCCTGGTCGGTGCCGATCAGCAGCGGGGCGGGGCCGGTGGCGAGCCGACCGGCGGCGGCACGCAGGCCGGCGGTGAGCTCGTGCAC
>NZ_JAGPXZ010001147.1:0-1303 GCF_018070305.1 Micromonospora sp. M51
GTTGAAGACCCGGCCGCCGGCGCCGGCCGACAACAGCAGGGTGTCGGTGCCGGCGTTGCGGGTGCTGACGGTGCCCATCGACTGGCCGGTCGGGTCGGTCGCGACGTTGTTGAGGTTGCCGCAGTGCGCGGCGGAGAGGATCCGCGCGTTCCCGTTCTTGAAGACCCCGAAGCCGGTCGAGCAGCCACCGCCGGTGGTGGCGTTGCGCCAGGCGGCACCACCCCACCACGGCGCGCTGTCGTCCCACCGCGTCGCGGGCGCGGCGGCGACCCCGCTCTGCACGGTCACCGGCACGCCGGCCATGGCCGTCGCGCCGAGCAGCCCGTCCTGCGTGCCGACGAGCAGGCCGGCCCCGTCGGCGCGCGGCCCGACCGTGGTGATCTCGTTTCCGGCCTTGGCCCGCAGCCGATCGGCTGCGGCAAGCAGTTCCCGCTGCGAGTACGCGGCGGGCAGCACCTGGGTGGCGACGGTGGCCCGGGCGGTGGCCACCAGGCTCGCCGGCGGCTCACCCTTCCAGTAGACCTGGAGGTGGCGGGTGGTGGGGTCGGCGACGATGCCGGCGAAGCCGGAGTTCGGGCTGCGTTCGGCCACCTTCGTGATCCGCTCGGCGGCGGTGTTCATGCGCTGCTGCAGCCGGAGCAGCTCTGACCAGGAGGCGAAGCCACCGGGCACCGGTGTGCTGTCGACGAAGGATCCGGCGGTGGTGGCCTTGCCGCCCGGTGCGGCGGCGGCCGGAATGGTGGTCAGGCCCGCGGCGAGCAGCGTGAGACCGATCGCGGCGACGGCGACGCGACGCAGCAGCGCCACCGGGCGTCGGGTGGTCGGGTGTGGACGGATCATCGGGTACCTCTTCCCCCAGGGGTCGTGGAGCGGGCCGTGCCCGCACCAGGACGGTGGCACCGGCGCCCGCGTCGCGGGGCGGATCCTGGACGGGACTGGACACCGCTGGACGGCGCCGGCCGGTGACGGTCCGCAGTGGAACTGTCATAGATTGGCAACTGTCTATCGATCGGCGAGTGGGCGGAATTACCCTGCCCGTGCGTGTCCGGGGGGCCGGACGACCGGGGGTGGGGGCCGCATGTCTGACCAGTGGGTACCTTCCGGTGCTCATCACACGTCACATGGGTCGCCGCTGGCGTTCGAGCTGGCCCGGGCCGCCGCCGAGGCGCAGACCCTGCCGGAGTTGGCCGGGGTGCTGCGCCAGCTGCGTCGGCGCGAGGCGCGGCAGCAGGGCGAGACGCTGCTGACGTACCGGCAGCTGGCAGCGAAGACCGGCTGGTCACGCGGGATCATCGGGGAGTAC
>NZ_JAGPXZ010001148.1:0-1297 GCF_018070305.1 Micromonospora sp. M51
GGACCAGCGACAGCTGCCAGGGGTGCACCGGCAGGGCGCGGTGCCCGCGCGGGGGCCGGGGCGGGTCGAGCGCGGCCACGAGCGCATCGAACGGTCCGGCGTCGGCGGTCAGGTCGTCCGGTACGGCGAGCCAGTGCAGCCGGAACGCCGTGCGCAGCTCCGGCGCGTACGCCCGCCAGCTGTCCGGGTCGCCGCTGCGCCACTTGGGGGTGGGGTGGTGCGGGTGGCCGAGGACCAGCGACTGCTCGGAGTCGACGTACGCGTCGATGGCGGGCTCACCGGTAGGGGTGGGGTCCGCGGCGGGTCGGTCGGCCAGCAGTCGGGCCACGGTGTCCCGACTGGCCCGGACCTGTTCGACGAACTCGTCATTCGCCAGCCCGGTACGGATGGTCAGCTCCGCCGCGACGAGGGCGGCCAGCCCGTCCGCGTCCAGGTCCGCCCACCGTCCGCCGCCGATGTCCCGCTGCACCGGGCCGGTGTAGCGGTGCGCGCCGATCGCCGAGGCTCGGGCCACCGCGCAGCGCACTGTGACGTCGAGGTGGCGCAGCAGCAGCCGGACGACACCGTCGACCACCGTCGGGGTGTCACCCGGCGGGGCCAGCTCGCGCAGCAGGCAACCGAAGACGGTGTGCGCGGCGGCCAGGTCGGCGAGCTGACCGGTGTCGGTGGCCGGCCGGGAGCGCAACTGGGCGCTCGTCATCGTGTCTCCCGCAGGTAGTTCGGGCCGGTACGCAGGTAGTACTTGTTGATGTCGGTGCAGCCCAGCCGTTGTTTGGGCAGCAGGGTGCCGGCGGTGAGCATCGCCTTGACGGGCAGGTGGGTGGCGTTCAGGACCCGCTCGGTGAAGGTCCGCCCCGCCGGGCCGTCGCCCCACCGGTCGCGGGCGGCGGCGAGCCGGGGCACCAGCGCCTCGGCCGGTGTCGGCACGGACAGCCCTCGGGCGGCCAGGGCGAGCAGGGGCGCGGCAGCGGCCAGGTGCAGGGTGATGGTGATGAACACGTCGGCCAACTCGTGCGGGTCGCGCGCCCACATCCGGTCGTCGTGCAGGGTGAGACCGTTCGTGCCGTCGTGCCGCGCGTCCAGCCGGGCGCCGTCGTTGTCCTTGTACAGCAGGCCGACGGCGCCGTCCGGGTGTACCAGCAGGTGGATGTTCTGCGGGTGGGCCTCCAGCGCGATCCCGTGCCGGAGCCAGAGGAAGACGTGCCAGTCGAGCAGCAGGTCCAGATAGGACTCCAGCAGTGCGACGGGCCGCTGCGGGCTGATCCGGTCGAGGACCGTGCCGGCCACCGGGTCAGCG
>NZ_JAGPXZ010000115.1:0-11709 GCF_018070305.1 Micromonospora sp. M51
GCTGTACGCCCTGATGGCCGCCCGGGGGAGCGGCGCACCCTCACCGGCGACCGTCGCGGGCCTCGACGTGCTCCGTCGTCGCGTCCGGCGACTCGCCGCAGCCGGTCTGCTGCGGGTCGACGAACAACGCGCACTCATGATGATCCACTCAGCGGGCCACGGAACCATCCTCGCGCTACTCGGAACGCCCCCCGAGCAGCGCGACCCCGGCCTGAGCGAGGCCATGCTCGACGCCGTGCTCACCAGCATCCTGTCGACAACCCCGGCGACACCCGACACGACCACGAACACGGTCGCGGTGACCTTCGCGACGGTGCTGCCCCACCTGCCGGGGCTCACCGACGCCGAACGCGCACTGATGGCCGAGTGGCTCCACCGATCGCTGACCCACCCGACGTCGTGATCACCCCCGGCGGCGGAAAAGAGCTCGACGCGACCTGGCCGGGGGAGATAGCGTGCCGCTGACCGCGACATCACCCGAGGAGGTGAGACCCATGAACGTTCAAGCGATGTGGGTGCTCCCCCTTGCCGTCACGGTCGGGCGACTGACATAGGTGTCGCCGGGAGCGCCCCGCCAACACGGCACTCCCGAGAGGCGACACCTGTGCACCCTGCGCATTTCACCGCCGAAAACCCGTCGACCGCCCCCGTCGAGCCCGACTCCGTCGTCGGCGGCCGCCCGTCATCTCCGACCCGCAGCACCGACAACGCCCCCCGCACGTACGACGTGATCATCGCAGGGTGCGGACCGACAGGTGCGATGCTCGCCGCCGAGCTGCGGCTGCACGACGTCCGGGTACTCGTGGTGGAGAAGGAGACCGAGCCGCCATCGGCCGTCCGCATCGTCGGCCTGCACATCCGCAGCCTGGAGCTGATGGCGATGCGCGGGCTGCTGGAACGCATCCTCCCGCACGGGCGGCGGCGTCCGGCCAGCGCCTACTTCGCCGCCATCCCCAAGCCCGCGCCCACGGGCCTGGATCCCCGGTACGCCTACCTGCTGGGCATTCCGCAGCCGGTCATCGAACGTCTGCTCGAAGAGCACGCCGTCGAACTGGGCGCGCAGGTCCGGCGCGGTCGGGCGGTCGCCGCTGTCGAGCAGGACGACGACTGGGTGACCGTTGAGCTGGCCGACGGGGAACGGCTGCGCTCGCGATTCCTCGTCGGCTGCGACGGCGGGCGCAGCACAGTTCGCAAACTGCTCGGCGTCGGCTTTCCCGGCGAGCCGGCACGGACCGAGAGCCTGATGGGCGAGATGGCAGTAGGGATCCCGCCGGAGGAGATCGCCGTCAGGGTGGCCGAGATCCGCGAGACCCATCAACGGTTCTGGCTCCGGCCAGCAGGCGTCGGCGTCTACAGCGTCCTGGTCCCCGCCGCCGGCGTCAGTGACCGCGCCGAACCGCCCACCCTCGACGATTTCAAGCGCCAGTTGCACGCCGTAGCCGGGACCGACTTCGGCGTTCACTCCCCGCGCTGGCTGTCCCGCTTCGGCGACGCCATGCGGTTGGCCGACAGTTATCGGGTCGGACGGGTGCTGCTGGCCGGCGACGCGGCGCACATCCATCCCCCCATCGGCGGGCAGGGCCTCAACCTCGGCGTTCAGGACGCCGTCAACCTCGGCTGGAAACTGGCCGCACAGGTCCGCGGCTGGGCGCCGGAGGCCCTGCTCGACACCTACCAGGCCGAACGGCGTCCGGTCGCCGAGGACGTGCTGGACAACACCCGGGCCCAGACGCAGTTGCTGTCCACCGATCCGGGCGCACAGGCTGTGCGCCGGCTGCTCATCGAGCTGATGGACTTCGACGAGGTGAACCTGCACCTGCTCAAAAAGATCACCGCCATCGGCATCCGCTACGACTTCGGCGACGGCCCCGACCTGCTCGGTCGCCGGCTGCCCGACATCGACGTGAAGCACGGGCACCTCTACGGCCTGCTGCACCACGGCCGTGGCCTGCTGCTGGACCGCATCGAACGCCTGACCGTCGGCGGCTGGTCCGACCGGGTCGACCACCTCGCGGATTCCACCGCGGCACTGGACGCTCCCGGCGTCCTGCTCCGCCCCGACGGCCACGTCGCCTGGATCGGCGACGACCAGCGGGATCTGGACCACCACCTCACCCGCTGGTTCGGCCGGCCCGTCCACTGATCCCGCCGCACCAACAGGTGCCGAGCTGTGGCGACGTCCCGGTCCGCCACGACACCCACCGGAATCGGCGTCACACCGACCGGTGGTTCAGCCGGATTCCTGGCACAGCTCATCGGCGTGCCTCGTGATCCACGCCGCGTCGCGGCGGTAGAGCTCGACGTGACTGCGAACCGTCTCCTGACCCTGGTCGGCGCGGGCCTCGGTGAAGGCGGCGAGATCGTGCAGTCGCGCAACGGCGACGGGGAGGACGTCCGCGGGCGCCAGCTGCGAGCCGTAGGAGGCGGCGAGCAGCCGCAGGCGTCGGGCCCGCTCGCCCAGGTCACTGTCAATGGCGTCGCCGTTGCTCGGGTCCGCCAACGGCACCAGCCGGTAGGCGAGGTATGCCACGTCCCACAAACGGGGGCCTGGCGAGGCCGTGTCCCAGTCGATGACACCGCTCAGTCGGCCATCGGTGAAGACCATGTTGTACGGCGCGAAGTCGTTGTGACAGATGACCTCGGCCGGCTGCCGTACCGCGGACTGCCAGACGGCACCGGAGACATCGAAGCCCAGACTGGCCTGGTGAAGGTGGGCGAGGTGGGCGCCGGCGTCGATGAGGACCTCCCGACTCCAGACCCAGGCCGGCAGCGGGTGCTGAGGCACGACACCCGGCAGGTACGAGACGGTGTCACGCCCGTACTCGTCGGTGCCCAACGGGTGCGGCACCCAGGTGAGGCCGCGGTCACGAAGGTGCCCCAGCAGGCGCTGCACGGTCGGGTTCCATTCGGCGGCAGCACGCCGAACGGTGTCGCCGACGCGTATCGCGCCGCCCATGTTGCCGCCGGGCATCATCTCCTCCACGAGACGATGCTCCTGCTACGCCCCGATCACCGCAATCGCGTTGATCGTCATGAGCTGGCGGCGAGTTCGCCGAGAATCGGGCGCAGTCGGTCGGCCAGGGCCGCGTCCGTGCGAGTGAGTTCTGTGCTCAGGACGGCTACGGCGGCCGACAGCGCGCGACGTAACTCGACCTCGTCCAGGGAACGGACCAGGGTCGTTTCGAGGGGTCCGGTGATGGTGGTGGGCAGGAGGTGGGCGCCTTTGGCGTAGCTGGTGGCATGACCCAGGCGCTGGCAGGCAAGTGACATCGTCTGGGTGCGCATCGCGCTGATCCAGTGCTCCGCCTGCCAGTATCGGCCTCGCTCGATGCTGATCCGCGCGTGCAGGGCGTGGTGCCACGCCAGGCCGGCGATTGTGTCGTAACCGCTCGCCGGAACCGGCTGGGACGGTGCGGCTTGCCCGAAGATGAGACGCCAACTCGGGCCTCGCGGCCCGAAGTCGGCTTCCGGGCCGAAGGCGAGGTCGACCTCCAGGCAGTGGGGAAGCAGGAACACCCGGTAGAGCATCGACCCGGAAGGGAGGTCCCAGTGATGGACAGCGGCGAAGTCCCCGTACATGAGTTGCGTCCACCGACGCATGACGACGTCGAGCGGGTCGCTGACCGCGAAGGCCAGATCGACATCCGACCAGCGATCCTCATCGCCGCTGGCATGCGAGCCGGTGATCGCCGCGCCGACCACGGCGGGATCTTGCGCGGCGAGGCGCAACAGCCGCTGCCGGATCAGGTCGCGTTCCTCCACGGAGAACATGTGGTCACGCTGCTCCACCATCGAGGTGGCCCGGCGGCCGGAGATGAGCTGACGGCCCGACGCTGTATCGGCACCAGGCCACCGGCTTCCTCCTCGCACCCGTCACCAGCGGGACGTGAGAATGCTATCCAGATGCCTCGACGTCGCCGTGGAAGAGTCCGGCGCGGACGTGTCAGCGGCGCACCGGTTCGTGGTGCCACGCCGGTGCTGGCAGACTGATCGAATGACAGGGCTGACCACCGACCTCGTCGTCGATGGTCGTGAGCCGCAGACCCCGGCACTCGCCCCGAACGGGCGACTGCTCGGCTACGTTCTCGCTCCCATCAGCCGGGCCGGTGACCACCTCGACACCGAGCTCTGGCTCGTCGACACCGATGGTGTCGCGTCGCGCCGGGCGACCGCCGACACCGCAACCGAGTCCCGGCCACGCTGGTCGGCGGACTCGCAGACGCTGTTCTTCCTGTCCGACCGCGCCGAGCGTGGGACCCCGCAACTGCACCGCCTCACCCTCGCCAGCGGCGCGGTGACCACGTGCACCAGCTGGCGCGGCGGGATCATCGACCACCTACCGCTCAGCGACCCCGACCTGGTCGCCCTGCTCGCCGAGGACGAACCCACCGAACGGGACGCGCGCCGGGCCCGGGACCGTGACGACGCCATCGTGGTCGGCGAGCGCGAGCCGCGTACCCGGTTGCGCCTGCTCGACCTGCGTACCGGCCGGGTGGTCAGCCCGCAGGTGTTCGCTGACCGGCACGTCGTGGAGGTGCGGCAACGTCCCGACGGCGGCCCACTCGCCGTGCTGACCTGGGCCAGCGCCGACAACGACCACGGGCCACGCACCAACCAGCTGCACCTCTTCGACCCCACCACCGAAACGGCGGAGAACCTCGGGCCGGTCGCGGTCGACGCACGATCGTTGGCATGGTGGCCGGGTGAGGACGGTTGGCACCTCGGTTACGTCGCGCTCACCCCACCGCTTCTGCAAGCCGGCACCGCCGTGTTCGACCTGGCAGTGGAGAGCCGCGTCCTCCGTAACCGCACCGCTGGTCTCTCGATGTGCCCCACCGAACTCTGCCAGACCGACACCGCCCCGCTGGTGGTGTTCGCCGACGGCCTGAACACCACGGTGGCCAGGCTCGATCACACCGACCTCACCACCCTGTCGCATCACCCCGGACGTCTCGACAACCTCACCGCCACCCCCACCGGCGACATGATCGCGGTACGCACCGGCGCCCGCTACGAACCGCCGAACGTGCACATCGGAGCGCCAACGGGGCCGCTGCGACGCATCACCCACACCCGTCCGGAACTCGACGGCATCACCTTCGGCACCCAGCAGCCGCTGGCCTACCGTGCCGTCGACGGCCTCGACCTGGACGGCCTGCTCGTCCTCCCGGTCGGAAGAAACGCGTCCGAAGGCCCGTTCCCGCTGGTCACGATCGTGCACGGCGGCCCGTACGATCGCTACGCCGATCGTTGCCAGCTGTTCTGGTTCCCCAGCGCGCAGTGGCTGGCAGCCGCCGGCTACGCGGTGTTCCTGCCCAACCCGCGCGGCGGCCAGGGCCATGGTCACGAGTTCGCCGCCAGCGTCGCCGGCCGGGTCGGTCAGCAGGAGTGGACCGACATCCTGACCGGCATCGACCTACTGATCGCCGAGGGCGTCGCCGACCCCGACCGGCTGGGCATCGCCGGCTGGAGCCACGGCGGCTTCATGTCCGCCTGGGCCATCGGCCAGACCGACCGTTTCCGCGCCGCGCTCGTCGGCGCCGGCATCGTCGACTGGGGCATGCTCGCCGCGACCGGCGACAACGGCCAGTTCGAGGCGGCGCTGGGTGGCAGCACCGGCTGGTCCGGCATCGGACCACACCCGCACGACGCGGTCAGCCCGATCTCCTTCGCCAGTCAGATCCGCACTCCGGTGCTCATCGTGCACGGCGCCGAGGACACCAACGTCCCCCTCGGGCAGGCCGTGTATCTGCACCGGGCGTTGCGCCACTTCGATGTCGAGCACGAGTTCGTGACGTACCCGAGAGAGGGCCACGCGATCCGGGAACGCCACCACCAACTCGACCTCCTGCGCCGCACGCGCGCCTGGTTTGATCGCTGGCTCCAGCCGCCGGCCGGGCGCGCCCCCGTCGACAGGCTGCCTTCGTGACCCCGGGTTGCTCCGGACAGGGCTCCCGGACGAACCCCTTACGGAACAGCACTCAGGTCCACCGCCGTGTCGAGTAGCGGCTGAAGAGCGTCCAGGAGCGGACCGGGGTGAACTGGGAGGCCATCGGCGTCTTCCCCGGCCTCGAACTCGCCGATCTCCAAGCCGACGAGGTCGGAATCGCCGATGGCGAGCGCGGCGGATCTGAGTTCGCCGAGTGTGAGGCCGCCGGGAACGAGGTAGTCGGTGGGCACGATGCCGGGTTCGAGGACGTCGCAGTCGAGGTGCACATAGACCGGACGGCCGGCGATCGCGGCCCGCAGCCTCTTCGCCAGGTCCGGTCCTGGCCCGACCAGCGTGATCACGCCATCATCGATCAGGGGCTGCTCGCCCGGGTCGATGTCACGTGCCCCGCAAAGGATCGCGTTCTCTGGCTTCAGCCCCTGTCCCAGACCGGAGTCCCACATACCGAGCGGGCCGCTGAAGGCGAGGCCGCCGAGGTAGCCGGTCGTGCTGCTCTGGGGAGTGTTGAGGTCCGCGTGTGCGTCGAACCAGACGACCACCGCGTCCGGGCGATACCTGGCGACGACGGGAAGCGTCGCCAGAGCGACCGCGCAGCGGCTCAGCGCCGTGACCGGAAAGGCGCCGTCGCGCAACAACGTGTCGAAATGCTCTGCCATGGCGCGCAGTGCCGGCCGAGCCGCGGCCAACTCTTCTTCCCAGTTGGTACACAGCGCGGGTTCGGGTGACCCGATGACAACCGGTGCTGAACCCAGCCGGGCGGCGAGTTCGGCCGCGATCATTCCCGACGCCTGCATGGCCCGGTCGTTGTGGTCGCCGGCGCGGGCCGCGAAATGCGTGATCACCGGCGACGGGGGGTGGGACGCTGACACGGGTTCTCGCCTTCGCAAGAGCTGACAGTGACGACCTGACCGTAAGCGCTGGAGCTTATCCATGGCACGACCACTACGGGCTCAGCGCCGGGTCCGGCGTCACTGGTCCTCGCGGGCCATTGATGAGCCCGATGTTGTTGGCGTCTTCGTCGTTCGCCGAAGGAGATGCCGCGTGGCATTGGCGGTCGCCACCGCTGTCCGGGTCGAGGATGTCCTCGTACACCCCGACCTTGAACCTGATCAGGTCCAGGCACTCGGCGAGTCTGCCGATCTGGGTGGTGACGTGGGCTTGGTGCTCGCGCATGAGCGTGAGTCGTTCTTCCTCGTTGCCGGCTCCCTGCCGGACGAGGTCGGCGTATCGGCGTAGCGCGGGCAGGGGCATGCCGGAGGCGCGCAAGATGATGCAGACGGTGAGCCAGTCCACGTCATCCTGGCTGTAGACGCGACGCCCGCCAGGTCCACGTTGCACAGGGTTGACGAAGAGGCCCTCGTGCTCGTAAAAGCGCAGCGCGTGGACGCTCAAGCCGGTGCGTTCGGCGACCTGCCCGATGCTCAGATTTGTGGTGACCTCAGCCATGCCGTTCAGGCTAGCGGCTTGACCTAGAGTCAACTCTAGATCCTAGGGTTCCCGTGCGGTCGACACTTCTGTCGCTCCGCGATCACGGCTGAATCAAGGGAGCATCACCATGCGCTATCGCACCCTCGGTGGAACTGGCATTCACGTCAGTGCCTACTGCCTCGGGACCATGATGTTCCAGGATGGCTGCAACTCCGACCATGACGATTGCGTTCGTATGATCCATGCCGCAGTGGATCAGGGGATCAACTTTGTCGATACCGCTGACATGTACGGGCAGGGAGAGTCCGAGGAGATCGTCGGCAAGGCGCTGCGGGGGCGCCGTGATGACGTTGTCCTGGCCACCAAGGTGCACTTCCAGATGGGCGAGGGCCGCAACCGCAGTGGCAACTCGCGGCGTTGGATCCTCAGGGCGGTTGAGGACAGCCTCAGGCGCCTGAACACCGACTGGATCGACCTCTACCAGGTCCACCGCCCCGACGACTCGACGGACGTCGAGGAGACGCTCTCGGTGCTCAGCGACCTCGTGCGCCAGGGGAAAATCCGTGCTTTCGGCTGCTCGACGTTCCCATTCGAGGAGATCGTCGAGGCGCATCACGTCTCCGAGCGTCGTGGCCTCGGACGCTTCCGCACCGAGCAGCCGCCGTACTCGATCCTGGCCCGCGGGATCGAGGCCTCGGTCCTGCCCGTCTGCCGGCGCTACGGAATGGGCGTGCTTGTCTGGAGCCCACTGGCCTTCGGGTTCCTCACCGGCAAGTACCGCAAGAACCAGCCCATCGACCTGTCCACCGGCCGTCCCACAATCCGGCCGGAACGATTCGATCCCACGCTCGCGGAAAACGCCGCCAAGCTCGACGTCGTCGAGCAGCTCGTCGACCTCGCGGAAAGCATCGGCTGCACCCTCCCGCAGCTCGCCATTGCGTTCACAGTGGCCCACCCGGCCGTCACCTCGGCGATCATCGGACCGCGGACCATGCCGCAGCTGGAGGATCTCCTCAAGGGCGCCGCGCTGACCCTGGACGACGCGGCCCTCGACCGAATCGACGAGATCGTGCCGCCCGGGACCAACCTGTACAACCCGAACGCTCCCATGCCCCCGCGTTCGCTGACCGACACCGCACTGCGTCGCCGCCCACTCGCCGACCGCGCCGCGGCCTGATCGAGCAGATAGGGCTGGGCCAGGACTTCGAATCGAGGGAGACGGGAGGTGCCCGTCTCCCTCGCGCCTTCGGGGCCCCTCCACACGCGACGTCGTCCACCCTGTTATGGCAATTAACGGTTTACCGGTAACAGTAATTCAATAAATCACCGCCACAAAACGGGCATATCACACGTGCATCATAATGACAGTTCTTGTGCGTAACGCGTCAGGATGGTGTCGTGGGGGCAGCGCTTGGCCCGCGAACTGCGAGATCCTGTCACTGTGATCGCACAACGGCTCAGGGTCGCCGCGTACGCGGTGTGTTTGCGAGACGATCGTCTGCTGCTCGCCCGCTGGGTCTCACCAGACCGGGCGCGGCGGCACTGGACGCTACCTGGTGGAGGGGTCGAGCACGCCGAGGATCCGTTCGACGCCGTCGTGCGGGAGGTGGCCGAGGAGACGGGGTACGAGGCGCAGGTCGAGCTGCTGCTCGGTGTGAACTCGCGGACCCGGACCGTCGAGAGCTACGACGGCGGGATTGTCGACCTGCACACGCTGGCTGTCTTCTACCGGGCTCGGATCGCGGGCGGTGACCTGCGATCCGAGACGGGCGGCACGACCGACCTGGCGCAATGGGTGCCGCTGGAACAGGTCGCCACCCTGGAGCGTTCCGTGGTCGTCGACATCGGGCTTGACCTGCATCGCCACACACCGCCAACGGGGCACGGGGAGCCCATTGGCAGAACGGGGCTGATGCGGCACTGATCAGCTGCCGAAGCCGGCAATGGTGTACGCGGCGAAGCCGAGCACCGCGAGTGCCGTTGCCGCGGCGAGCGCCTGCAGACGTACCCGGTTGGTCCGAGCGACCACCAGGATCAGTGCGGCGCCGAGCACCGCTTCGATCACCGCGGTCTGCAGGCTGTCGGTGCGGTAGTGCGAGTCGTGGCCGGGTTGTGCGCTGCGGTGGAACAGCATGGCCGCCTCGGCGAGCAGGACCGCACCGGGCATGGCCACGGCGATCGTTCGAACCCACGGTTGCCCGTGGCGGCTCAGCCCACCCGCCACCCCGAAGAGTGCGCCGGCGAGGACTCCGAAGAACAGCCACATCAACGTCGTCGGCGACCACAGGTTCTGCGCGCTGTCGTCCAACAGGACGACCGCCGCGACGTAGTACGCCTCCACGGCGACGACCAGCAGCACGATCCCGGCGAACGCGGACCGCCGCCAGTCGGCGCGGAGCCACCATCCGATGGCGAACGCGCCGACCGCCCAGACGGCGCTGGAATTGGCCAGGTTCGCCCAGGGGTACGGCAGACCGAGCTGTAGCAACAGGTCCACCACGCCGAGAAGAACCCCACCGGCCACCACCGTCAGGACCCGGTGGCGGCGCTGTACTTCACGATCAACTGTCGTCACGGGGCAAAACTGTCACACCGAGCCGCTCGGGACATCTGCCTAAGGATGGGTTTGCGGCCGGGTCGCATCCGCCGTACGGCCGGCTTCGTTCAGCTCTGCGCGTCGGGCGCGCTACGTGCGGCCGTACGAGGCGCGCGCCTGCGCCACCTCGGCGGCCTCGCGTTCACGCCACCGACGCTGCGCCTCCCGGTTGCAGGCCCGACAGACCCGCCGGTAGCGACCCGTCGCGTCATCGAGCTCACGGTCGTGGCCGTTGCGGCACTGCGCTGACTGTGACCGGGTTCGGCAGGTTTCCGCGCGGCTGACCTGACGTAGGTGGGTTGGTTCGATGCAGTCGGCGGCCCCACAGGCCTGGTCGACGTCGAGGGCGGGGTCGTAGTCACCGACGAGCACCGCGTACGCGGCGATGTGCGCCCACGCGCGGCCGGCGACCTTCTGGTGCACCCCGCGTCGCGGCCCGTAGCCGTGGACGATGAGGCAGCCGCTCTCGGTGCGGTGCGAGCGCTGGAGCAGGTACGCGCGCAGCGACTCCTCGGTGTGGTAGCGGGACAGACCCTTCACGGCCGAGAGCACGGGGCCACCGTACCCAGTTGTCCCGGCGTCGTCTCAACCCCAGGGAGGTAGCCAGACCTCGGCGTCGGGGGCCGGGACCCGGCGGGAGTCGAGGTGCTCACGCAGTGCGCGCAGCGCGGGGTGCGGGTTGTCGTCGCGCCAGATGAGTGACATGGGGTAGACCGGCGCCGGGTCGCGTACCGGTATCCGGCGCAGGTCGTAGCTGTCCGGCCACAGGTACCGGGTGCGTTCGCCGGCGAGCGTCGCCAGTTGCGCGGAGTCGGCGATCTCGGCCAGCAGCGCCTCGTTGCCGAAGACCGGCCCGACCAGGTCGATGGTGAGGCCGAACGCGGCGGCGAGCTCGTCGTAGTAGGCGGACCATTCGGTGCCGGGGGCCATGCCGGGCATCCAGATGCGGTGCTCGGCGAGTTGCGCGGGCGTGACGGTACGGGCGTTGGCGAGCGCGTGGCGTGGCCCCACGAGCAGGTCGTGGTGCTCGTCGATCACGCGGGTGGCCCTGATCGCTGCGGGCAGATGGCGCGCGGCGACGGTGACGGCGTGGAAGGTGGCGTCGACAGTCCCCGCCTCGACGGCGGCCATCGCGGCGTGCACGTCGGCGTCGAGGGTGACCACGTCCAGTTCGATGCGCGGATGCGCGCGGTGGAAATCCTGAAGCAGCACCGCCGGTGCGGTCCGCCGGCTGTGCACGTCGACGCGCAGTGCCCGCCGGCCGGGGCGTACGGAGGCGTCGGCGCGTGCCTCGGCCCGCAGCAGTTCACGGGCGTGCGGCAGGAAGGTCTGACCGTCGACGGTGAGGGCGATGCCGCGAGGCGTGCGGGTGAACAGCCGTACGCCGAGGTCCTTCTCCAGTGCGGCGACGCGCTTGGAGACGGCCTGCTGGGTGATCGACAGCGCGGCGGCGGCGTCCTGGAACTGGCCGGCGTCCACGGCGGCGACGAAGGTGCGGACGGCGTCGAGGTTCACCCGACGAACCCTACTGACACAACCTCTGGTTGTGCCGCGCCGCTCGTCTGGTTGTTTGATCCACGGTCAGTGGCCTTGCTTTGATCGCGGCGGTCAACGACGAGTTGTCGGGAGCGGGAGGTGCGGGTTTGTCCGCGAGGCGATCCCTGGGTCGGCGGTTCGGGTGGGTGTGGGCGTCGTACGCGGTCAGCGCCTACGGGTCGGGGCTGGGGTTCGGGGC
>NZ_JAGPXZ010001149.1:0-1296 GCF_018070305.1 Micromonospora sp. M51
GCGTGTACCTGGAGACCGACGGCGGCCGTGCCGCCTGGGCGTACGCCCAGCTGGGCCCCGGCCGCGTGCAGGTCGAGTTCTCCCGGCTCGCCGAACTCGGCGAGCCGGCCGACGAGATCGACGACGCGGACGATTCCGACGAGATCGACGATTCAGACGACATCGACGACGAAGAGGATGTGGAGGACGAGGAGAGGTGAACATCGACCTCGCGGCGCTGCGCGCACTCGAGCGCGAGCGGGAGATCCCGTTCGACACGATTCTCGCGGCGATCGAGACCGCGTTGCTGACCGCCTACCGGCACACCGACGGGGCCGAACCGCACGCCCGGGTGGAGATCGACCGCAAGTCGGGCGCCGCCCTGGTGTACGCGCAGGAGATGGACTCCGACGGCAGCCTGGTACGCGAGTGGGACGACACCCCGCACGACTTCGGCCGGATCGCCGCCATGACCGCCAAGCAGGTGATCCTGCAGCGGTTGCGGGAGGCCACCGACGAGGTGCACTTCGGTGAGTACGTGGGCCGCGAGGGTGACCTGGTGACCGGCGTGGTGCAGGCGCACGAGACGCGTACCGAGAAGGGCATCGTCAGCGTCGACCTCGGCAAGCTGGAGGGCGTGCTGCCGCAGTCCGAGCAGGTGCCCGGTGAGCGGTACGCGCACGGCGAGCGGGTCCGCTGCGTCGTGGTGCACGTCGCCAAGGGCATGCGCGGGCCGCAGATCACCTTGTCCCGGTCGCACCCGGCGCTGGTCAAGAAGCTGTTCGCCCTGGAGGTCCCGGAGATCGCCGACGGCACCGTGGAGATCGGCGCGATCGCCCGTGAGGCGGGCCATCGCACGAAGATCGCCGTCCGCTCCACCACCCCTGGCGTGAACGCCAAGGGCGCCTGTATCGGCCCGATGGGTCAGCGGGTGCGGGCCGTGATGAGTGAGCTGCACGGCGAAAAGATCGACATTATCGACTGGTCGGACGACCCGGCCACCTTCGTCGGCAACGCGCTGTCGCCGGCCAAGGCGTTGCGGGTCGAGGTGGTCGACCTGGCCGGTCGGGCCGCCCGGGTGACAGTTCCCGACTTCCAGCTCTCGCTCGCGATCGGTCGGGAGGGGCAGAATGCCCGACTCGCGGCCCGATTGACCGGTTGGCGGATCGACATCCGCTCCGATGCGGAGCAGTCCCCGCCCGCCGCGCGTGGGGTAACTGATCACGTGCGGGAGCCGGGCGGCGCGATCTCGGGTAGCTAGGGGTAGACTTCCTCCAGTGGTACGACGCGCGCAGCCGGAGCGCACCTGTGTGGGTT
>NZ_JAGPXZ010001150.1:0-1293 GCF_018070305.1 Micromonospora sp. M51
CCCCGGTGAAGATCTGGCTGGCGAGTTCGGTGCGCCCCAGCCCCGGCGTCGGCCAGCCGAACCGTGCCGAGCCGAGGTCGACCACCACCGCGAGCGACCAGAGCGCCAGCCGAGCCGTCCCGTCCACGAACACCCCGGCCACCCAGGGCGCCACGGTCACGCCGAACCAGAAGAAGACCCTGATGCTCCGGGCCTGGATCGGACGATTGACCCGGGTGCCGGGGATCAGGACGGCGTCGCGGACCAGGTGGATGCCGAAGTACGCGGCGACGAAGAGCCACCCGTACCTGCCGAAGGCGTGCGGTGTCGCGATCGCCATCAGCAGGGTGCCGAGCATGACCAGCAGGACGGTCGCCTGGATGATCGGCAGTCGGGGGTCGAACAGGTCGGTGAGCCACGCCGTGAGCACCCAGACCCACCAGGCGGCCAGCAGCAGGACGGCGGTCTGCGCCGCGTTCCGTACGGTGAGGTCCTCGCCCAGGCTGGCGGAGAGCCGGGAGAGCAGGAAGATGTAGACCAGGTCGAAGAAGAGTTCCAGGAAGGTCGGGTATTCCGGCTCGCCGCGACGGCGGAGGATCCGGGGGAGCGGAGCGGACGTCACTGCGGCTGCCTCCTGTGCCACCCCGCGCCCCGGCCAGGCGCTGCGCCCCGGCTCTGCCTACCCGTCACGCTACCGACACCGCGGCGCCCGGTGGCCCGGAAGCGGATACGGGAACGGCCCCCGCCAGCGGTGGCGGGGGCCGTTCTCAGACGCAGGTGATCAGCGCAGCCAGGGGATGCTGCGGTCGAGCAGACCGCGCTCCTTGAGCTCCTTGCGCAGCGGGATCTCGTCGTCGACGTACCCGTCCCAGTTGATGCCCCAGTAGTTGGCGGTGTGGGTGCCCTCACCGATCAGCTGACGCTGCACCGGGGTGCGGTTGCGGTACCACTCGCCGTTCACGTCGGGGTGCAGCTCGTCCAGCGGACGGATCCACCGGTAGGTGTAGCCGACGAAGAGCATCTTGCGGGTGATGGTCGACAGGTTCGTCGAGCGCGAGTGCCACTGCCGGCGGTCGAAGATGAAGGCGTCGCCCGGGTTGGCGGTGATCTCCACCGTGCCCTCCGGGTCCGGGTTGTGCACGCTGAGGTCCTTGGGACGGTCCAGCGAGTTCCACAGGTGGCTGCCCGGGATGACCTTGGTGGCGCCACGGCCGGTCTCGGACAGGTCCGACAGCACGTACGCGACCTTCAGCGAGAACATCGGCCGGGGCAGGTTCGGGTCCATCGTCTCCGGGTCGGAGTTCTGCCGGGACC
>NZ_JAGPXZ010001151.1:0-1290 GCF_018070305.1 Micromonospora sp. M51
ATGGTCAGTCCCGCTGAGCCACGACTCAGTCTGGTGAGCTGACCCCGCTCCGCTCCCCACCACGTCGGCACCTGCCGAGGTGAGTGTGCCGCGCCGCCCGAACCCGGGCGGTCGCCGGGAGCCGCCCGGTCACGACTTCGTGTGCGCGTCCCTACCCCCTGCGGTCCGCCCCCGCACGCGGACCGTCCAGCCGCCACCCGGAGCCGTCCATGAGCCGCTACGTCGCCCCGCTGGGCTTCACCCTCGCCGCCGTCTGGGTGGCCATCGTCTTCGTCCTCGCCGGCGGCGGCCACTGAGCTGGTCGTCCTCCCCGGCGGCGGCCAGTGAGCTGGTCGTCCTCACGGCGACGGCCACCGGGTTGGTGCCGACCGGCGGCGGTGGGTGACCGCCGCCGGTCCCACCGCTCAGAGCATCCGCGACGACCACAGCAGGCTGAGCGCACCGGCGCAGAGGGCAAGCAGCAGCGCCACCCCGGCGTACCACTGGGTCACCTCACGCGGCTCGGTGCGGAACCCGATCGAGCTGCCCATGTCCTGATAGACCTGCTTCAGCTCGCTCACCGAGGCCGCCTCGTAGAAGTAACCCTCGGTGGTCTCGGCGAGTTCGGCGAGGGCCAACCGGTCCACCGGCACCCGCTGCAACTGCCCGCCGATGTCGACCTGGCCGGTGTCCGTGCCGAAGGCGATCGTGGAAACCGGGACGTTGGCGGCCTGCGCGGCGGCCGCCGCCTCCTCCACAGCCCGACCGGAGGTGCGGCAGCCGTCCGAGAGCAGCACGATCCGCGCCGGTGGGATACCCGCCGCGCCGTCGGCGGGCACCGACCGGATCGCCTCCAGGCAGGTGAACACCGCCTCCCCGGTCGCTGTCGCCTCGGCCAGCACCAGCCCGTCGATGGCGCTGGTCACCGCGTCGCGGTCCTTGCCCGGCGGCACCAGCACGTTGGCCGCCTTGGCGAACGACACGAGGCCCAGGTTGTAGCTCTCCGGCAGCTCACTGACGAACTGCTTGGCGGCCTCCTGGGCCGCCTCCAGCCGGTTCGGTGACACGTCGTCGGCCTGCATCGACAACGACACGTCGATGGCGAGCATCACGGTGGCCCGCTCCAGCGGCTCCTTGGTGTCGACAGCGGGCCGGGCCAGTGCGGTGGCCAACACCAGCAGGCAGAGCAGGAACGCGGTCGCCGGGACGTGCCGACGCCAGCCCAGGCCCTTCGGCGCCACCGTCCGCAACAGGTCCACATTGGTGAACCGCATCGCGTACGCCCGGCGGTGCAGCTGCCGCCAGACGTAG
>NZ_JAGPXZ010001152.1:0-1288 GCF_018070305.1 Micromonospora sp. M51
CAGGCTCGGTGCCGACCCGCCGCCAACGGGTCGTCGAGCAGGTCGGCCAGCGCCGCCAACGTGTTGTCGACAGGACCCAGCGACAGCGAACCGGTTTCCAGACCCGCGAAACACCCCCGCCACGGCGTCAGCTCGGCGTAGGACTTGCGGGCGACCTTCCGGTCACCGAGTCGGGCGGCGACCTCGCCGCGCACGCATGCCCACAGCAGCCAGAAGTAGTCGGGCCGGATCGGCAGCTCCGGCTTCCACACGGCGCGCGCCTGCTCCAGATCGCCGGCCTCCACCAGGGCCAGGGCGAGCAGGTCGTGGCTGTCCTGGGGCACCCGGGCGTGCACCTGCCGCAGCTCGGGCACCGACTGGGCCGCGCCGCCCCCGGTCAGCCCCACGACGAACCGGCCGAGCATTCCCATCGCCTGCGCGTTGGGCCCGCCACCCTGTTCCATCCGCGTCGCGGCCTCGCCGTAGCGCCGCAGGGCGAGCGGATAGTCCCCCGCGAGCAACGCGGTCAGCCCGTCGAACCAGGACAGCACGGCCAGCATCAGTGCCAGTTGTCCGGTGTTGGCCTGCTCCACCGCCTTGTCGACGTGCCGGCGAGCGTCGACGAGGTCGGCCCGGTGCAGCGCCGCCTGGAAGAGGATGTGATGAGCCTGGGCCCGGTATCCGGTCAGTCCGTGGGCGGTGGCCACCCGCAGCATCTCCTCGCCGACGGCCGGCAGCTCGGCACGCCGGGCCGGCGCCATCACGGGGAAGTAGCGGGCGTTGAGCGCCCGACACAGCAGTCCTGGCTGCCCCGACTCGCGCGCCAGCGAGAGAGCCTCGCGGCTGGCCTCGTCGGCCCGGTCGTCGTCGGCGCCCTCCACCTCGAAGACCAGGGTGCACAGCAGCTCGCAGCGGGCCACCGGGGCGTCCGAACCGAGAGCAGCGAGCGCGGCCTCGACGGCGGCGACGAACTTCGTGTCGACCGCGCGGTCCGGCCGGACGGGCCAGGCGACCGGGGCATCCAGGCAGTTCAGTGCCCGACGCAGGGCGGATGGATCGGCGGCCATGGCCGCCAGCGCGACGGCCTCGCCGCGTATCTGCCGGGCGGTGAGAATATCGCCGGCGCGGGCGGTTGCCGCGGCTCGCGCACACCAGCCCGCCAGCCGGGTCGCCAGGGGTGTCTCGGGCAGCAGCGCAATCGCCCGGCCCACCCCCGACCACAACGCGGCAGCCTCTCGGGGCGCGTCCAGATCGGTGGCGTGGTGGGCGGCGGCGGTGGTGTACCGCAACGCCCGCTCGGCGGTGGACG
>NZ_JAGPXZ010001153.1:0-1286 GCF_018070305.1 Micromonospora sp. M51
CCGCTGTCGGCTCCACAGCCGGGGCGGCCCGACGCCCGGCCAGCCAGGCGGGCAGGTAGAGCGGTGCGGCGACGGCCAGCACCACAGCGCCGACCACCATCGCGGTGCTCACGCTGGCAGCGGCGGCGATCGCGGTCAGGACCACCCCGCCGAGCGCGCCGGCCGGTGCCGCCATCATCGAGTTCAGCGAGAGCACGCTGGTTCGGTACGGGCCGTCGACCTGCCGGTGCAGCAACCCACTGTGCAGCGGGTTGGACGCGCCGTGCACGGCGTAGCAGGCCAGATACGCCACCAGCACGCCGACCGGCCCCGCGAACAACCCCATCCCGACCACCGTCACGCCCTGGAGGATGCGCAGCATGGCCGCACCCGGCGCGGCGCCGAACCAGCGCAGCAGCAGTGGAGTCAGTGCCGCGCCGGCCGCCGAGGCGAGCCAGGCGGCTGAGTTCGCCGGTCCGAGCAGCGCCGCCGCGCGTTCCGGGTCGCCGATGACCTCGGCGAGCCGGACCGGCAGCAGTGACTCGAAGGTGACCATGCCGAAGCCCCAGAACAGCTCGACGGCCACCAACGCCAGCAGCACCCGGGAGCGACGCAGCAGCCCGACGGCCTGGCCGATCATCCGGGGCGCCTGGACCACCGAGGCCCGCAGCGCCGCGAACCCGGTGGCCGGCCGCTCCTCGACCAGCAGCACGACCAGCGCGGCGAGCGCCGCCGCCTGCGCGACGATGGCGGCCAACACGGGCACCGTGAGCGCGCTGACCGGCCCGATCGGGCCGAGCGCGATGAGACCACCGCTGAGCAGCGCGCCGCCGGCGATCGCCCCGCCGATGACAGTGCCGGCGTAACCGAGGCCGCGCTCGTACTCGGCCTCCGGGTCAGCGGCCAGGGTGGCGTCGACGTACCAGGACTCCAACGGGCCGCTGTCCAGTGCCCGGTAGATGCCCTGCAAGGCCCAGACCACGAAGAACAGCACGAACGAGTCGGCCACCGCGAACAGCGCCAACGAGGCGAGGTTGAGCACGCCGGCGGCGAGCAGCACCGGTCGCCGGCCGAGAGCGTCGGCGAGCCCACCCGTGGGCAACTCCAGCGCCAGCACCAGCAGCCCCTGCGCCGTGCCGACCAGCCCGATCTGCGGCAACGTCAGGCCGCGCTCCTGCATCAGCAGGATCATCACCGGGATCATCAGACCCGTGGGCAGCCAGCGCAGGCCGTACAGCGTGAGGTAACGACGCCGAACCTGGCGTACGGTCAGCGCGCTCACCAGCGCTCGTCCAGACGTGGGAAGC
>NZ_JAGPXZ010001154.1:0-1284 GCF_018070305.1 Micromonospora sp. M51
GTGGTGGCCCTGGTGCTGCTCGGCTGCTGCTACCTGTCCGTCGCCGCCGTCCTGCACGCGGCCGGGCTGCCCAGCCGCTTCCTGCTCGCGATCGGCGGGGTGGCCACCATCGCGCTCGTCGCCTTCCCCCGGCCGCCGGTCGGCGGCTCGGTCAGCCACGGCGTCACGGCGACGGTGGCCGTCCTCGCCCTGGTGCTCTGGCCGGCCGGTTCGGCGCTGCGGCTGCCGCGCGGCCACGACACCGAACACCCCGACCGGCCGGAGCCACCCTGGGCGTTCCGCCGGTCGGTGGGGTTGAGCGCCACGCTCGTGCTGCTCGCGCTCTTCGGCTGGTGCGCGTTCGAGGTGACCAGCGGGTCCCGTACCGGATTGGCCGAGCGGGTGACGGCGGTGGCGGTCTCCCTCTGGCCGCTGCTGGCGCTCCTCTCCGCCCGGCGGGCGCACCTCGCCTGGTCGGCCGACGGCACCGTACGGGTGGGCCCGGACCTGCCGACCATCGGCGTCGTACCCCCGGATCCACTCGGACCCCCGAGCGGGCCGACCCCCGGGCGACCCGACCGGCTGCCGTGAGTCGCCGCCGGACCTGAGCTGGCGTCGCCACCGCCCCCGGTCTGGCGTCGCTGCCCCCGCGTGGTCGGTGGGGGCTTCAGCCCGTCGACGGGCGGCGCCCTCGGCGTCGTCCGTCTGCCCGGACCGCGCGGCCCGGGAACCGCGCCGGTCGCACCGCTACGATCGCCCGATGTCCGCCGTTCCCCGTTGGGCTCTGCTGTCGGCCGCCGGCGCACCGCTGTTCCTCATCGGCGGCTGGACGGTGGCACAGGCCGCCCAGGCCGACGGGTTCGACCCGGTGCGGCAGACCATCAGCGCGCTCGCCGCCACCGGCGCGGACCATCGCTGGATCATGACGATCGGGCTGGCGGGCCTGGGCCTCTGTCACCTGACGACCGCGCTCGGCCTGGTCAGCGCCGCACCGGCGGGCCGCGGGCTGCTCGGGTTGGGCGGGCTGGCGACGGTGCTGGTGGCCGTGTTCCCGCAGAACGCGACGGGCAGTTCGACGACGCACGTCGTGGCCGCCGGGGTGGCGTTCGGCGCGTTGGCCGTCTGGCCGGCCCTGGCGGTGCCCCGTCGCGCCGCGTCGCCCCTCGCCCGGGAGCACCGCCATCCGCCGCAGGACGGGCCGGCTCCCGTACGCCGGGTGGCGCTCGCCGCGGCGGCGGTCCTGCTCGGTCTGGTCGGCTGGTTCGGCGTCGAGTTCTTCACCGACGGGGCGTGGATCGGGTTGAC
>NZ_JAGPXZ010001155.1:0-1281 GCF_018070305.1 Micromonospora sp. M51
GGTGGGGAGCTGCTGGGCGAGGTGGCGCGCGAGACCGTCACGGCGACCGTGCGCTGGGAGGACGGGCGGTTCCCGGCCCGGCCCGCGGACTGGGCCGTCGACCTGGTGCGGGACGTGCCGGGCACGGACCGCATCGGGACGCGGATCGCGTTGCTGGCGGCGTTCGCTCCCAGCGCGATCAGCCCGGGCGACGTCGCGCTGTGGCGGCTCTCCCACCCGGCCGACGCCGACCTCGTGCGGCTGGTCGCGTACGGGGCGATCACGGCCACCGATCATGTCGCCCGGGCTCTCGCCTCGGCGCACCTCTAGGAGGTATTCCATGCGCAAGGCTCTCGTCGTCATCAGCGCGCTGACGCTCGTCGCGTTCGCCCTCCAGTTCATCTTCGCCGCGGTGGGCGGGTTCACGAAGCCGGCCGGCGACGGCGCGTACGCGTTGCACAGCGTCAACGGCATGGCGGTCATCCCGGTTCTCACACTGCTCACCGTCCTGTTCGCCGCGCTGGCGAAGGCGCCGGGCCGGCTCATCGGGCTGGCGGTGCTGCCGGTCGGCCTCGTCGTCCTCCAACCGCTCATCGCCATGCTCGCCAACGGGTTCGCCGACGCGTCGGGCGTCAGCACTCCGCTCGGCCTCACCATCGGCGGGCTGCACGCGCTCAACGGAATCATCGCGGTGCACGTCGTGGTCGGCGTCCACCGGGCGGCCCGGAAGCTGGCCGGCCTGGTGCCGGCCGAGGCCGGGGTTCCCGCCCGGGAAGTGGAGCCGGCGTGAGCACCGGGTCGCTGCTCGCGGTCGACCTCGTGATCGCGGTCCTCGCGGCCGGCGCCTGGTTGGGTGGTGGTGCCGCGTCCGTCGCGCGACGCCGCCCGCTCGCACTGGGACTGGCGGCGGTCGCGCTGGTCGCGACGCTCGCCCGCGCGATCACGATCACCGCCCTGGCCCGCGCCGGCTGGTGGTTCGCCGCGGAGAAGGTTCTCATCGCCGCCCCCCTGTCGCTCGCGGCGGTGGCCGTCGCCGGTCCGCGGCTGTTGCGGGCCCGGGGTGACGTCCGGGCCGTCGCGCTTGCGCTGCTCTTCGCCGGGTACGCCACGGGCAGCGCCCTGCTCGTGACGGTCCTGCACGGTTATCCGGCGTCGGCGGGGGCGGGGCTGCTCGCGGTCGCCGGGGTCGTCGCGGCGACGGTGATCTCGGGGCGTGCCCTCGGCGCGCGCCCGTCGCGGCCGGTGTCCCGGGTGGCGGTCGCGGTGGCGGTCGCGGCGCTGGTCACCGGAACCGGGCTGACC
>NZ_JAGPXZ010001156.1:0-1280 GCF_018070305.1 Micromonospora sp. M51
CCGGCAGGGCGCTGCCCCGGGCGAACTCGTCCCAGCTCACGTTCCAGGCGGTCCAACCGTTGCCCGGCTGCAGCTCCACCTCGGTGCCCTTGACGGTGATCAGGTCACCGACCTGCGTGACCCCCATCAACCAGTCGGCCGCCGCAGCGGAGACGTTCGCGCAACCGTGCGACACGTTGGTGTTGCCCTGGTCCCCCTCCGACCAGGGGGCGGAGTGGATGAACTCGCCGCCCCAGGTGTAGCGCTGGGCGTCGTCGACGTCGACCACGTAGCCACCGTTCGGCTCGCCCCGGGTGTCGAAGGTGGTCCGCTCGTGCTTCTCCATGATCACCATCTTGCCGCTGGAACTCGGCGTGCTCGGCTTGCCCAGGCTGACCGGGATCCGGCGGATCTGCTTGCCGTCGCGCAGCACCGTCATCTGCTTGGTGGCATTGTCGATCTCCAGCGAGACCTGTCGCCCGATCTTGGAGGTCGCGGTCCGCTCGGCGTCACCGACCTTGTCCTTGCCGATCGGCAGACCCTCCAGACCGGCCCGGACGCTGATGGTGGTTCCCGGCTTCCAGAAATCGGGCGCCCGGTAATAGACCTGAGTGCCGTCGGCCAGCCACGACCAGGTGCCCGGCTGCGGCGGATTGGTCTTTACGAACAACCGCCGCTGCACATCCGCTCTGGCCTCTTTCGGAATTCCCGGGTCGAACGCCACCGTTACCGGCATCGCGGTGCCGTACGTCCGATTACCGTTGAAATAGAGTGTGCTGGTGATCTGCGGTTTGGTCGATTTGGCCATCGTGGTGAAGGTGGTGCTGCGCGTGGTGGTGGCACCGGAGTCACCGGTCGCGGTCACCTCGGCGGTGTAGGTCCGCTTCGGCTGCAGCGGAGCGTTCGGCACCCAGCCGGAGCCGTCCTCGCGCGGCTCGGCGTTGACCTGCTTGCCCTTGTCGTCGGTGAGGCGTACGGCGGTGACCCGCCCGCCCTTGACCACGGTGCCCACCTCGGCGCTGACCGGGACGTCCCGGGCCTTGTCCCCCGGTGTCACGGCGAGTTCCGGTGGGGCGGCGTGCTTCTTGGCCGAGCCGGTCGCCGACTCCCGCTCGGCGGTGCACGCACCCAGGACGAGTGGTGCGGCTGCGATGGTTACGGCCAACAGCGTCAATCGCCGCCTAGACGTCATGTTTCAGTCCCCCCGTTTCGACTTCCCTCCGTCACATTCTCGCTTGCCCGAGTGGGCCATTAGCGGTTTCGGAAATAATTGGCCGCGCATTTATCGACGCATTTTCCGA
>NZ_JAGPXZ010001157.1:0-1280 GCF_018070305.1 Micromonospora sp. M51
TTCCGGTGTAGATGATCGCCCGCTGGTCCACCCGCAGGTCCGGTGCGCCGGCACCGGCCGCCTCCGGTGCGCCCGCGGCGGCGTCCCGGGGCACCTCACCGCCCTTGGCCGGCGGCGCCTCGACCGCCGAGCCGGCGGTGTCCTGTGCCCCACTGTCGCCGGCACCGCATCCTGTCAGTGCCAGCGCGGCCGCCAGTGCTGTCGCCGCCAGCAGCGCACCGCGGCGTCGTCCCACCCGTCCGTCCATCCCCGCTCCCATCGTCGTCAACCGGTGTGGCGATAGCTCGGACGCGACGCACACTCCGGCTGGTTCCGGCAGACTGCGCTGAGGACGTCACGATTCGATAATCGAGGAGTCACGATGCGACTCACCAAGTACGCCCACTCCTGCCTTCGGGTGGAACACGATGGGGGAATCCTCGTCGTCGACCCCGGGGTGTTCAGCGACACCACGGCGGCGCTGGACGGTGCGGACGCGGTGCTGATCACCCACGCGCACCCCGACCACCTCGACCTGGCAGCGGTGCGCCTCCAGCTCGACAGACGGCCGTTCCCGATCCACGGCCCCGCCTCGCTCGCCGAGGCCCTTGGGGACGCGGCCGACGCGCTGCGCCCGGTCGACGTCGGTGAGTCGTTCACCGCCGCCGGGGTCGCCGTGCGCGCGTACGGGGGGCGGCACGCCGTGATCCACCCCGAGATCCCGGTGATCGACAACCTCGGTTACCTGATCAACGACGTGGTCTACCACCCGGGCGACTCCCTGGTGGTGCCCGACGAGACACCCGTCGACACGCTCTTCGCGCCGATCCACGCCCCCTGGTCGAAGTTCTCCGAGGTGCTCGACTTCATCCGCGCGGTCGCGCCGCGGCGCGCGTACGCCCTGCACGACGCGCTGCTCAACGACAACGGGCTGGGTGTGCTGAACCGGCAGTACTCGGCGATGTCCGGCACCGAGTACCAGCGACTGGAACCCGGCAGTCGGGTGGACGTCTGACCGATGCCCGGCCTCTCCGCGGAGCTGGTGCAACAGCTCTACCGCACCCCACCGGACCGGTTCGTGGCCGCCCGGGAGGCCGCCGTGGCGCAGGCCCGCCAGGCCGGTGACCCGGCCACCGCCCGGGAACTGGCCCGGCTGCGTCGCCCGACGGTGGCCGCCTGGTTGGTGAACCTGCTCGCCATCCGACGTCCGGAGCTGGTCGCCGATCTGGTGCAGCTCGCCGACGCCCTACGGTCCGCCCAACGGGAGCTGCGCGGGCCCAAACTGCGGGAGCTGTCCGCGC
>NZ_JAGPXZ010001158.1:0-1277 GCF_018070305.1 Micromonospora sp. M51
GGCCAGCAGCGCCGCCGGCACCGTCAACGCCGCGGCGACCAGCAGCAGCTCGACCACCGCCACGATCCGTCCGGAGACGGGCGTCGGACCGGCCGGGCCGGCATGCGGACGGGCCCGGCGCAGCAGCGGCAGGATCGCGAGCGCCCGCAGCACCTGCACCCCGGCGAGCAGCGCGAAGAACCCACCGGAGACCGCACGCTGGGCGGCGGCCTCCCGGTCGGCGTTCGCCGGCGCGGCGATGGCCTCGGCCAGGTCGGTCGGACGGTCGCCGGTGCTGATCGCCGGGCGGCCGAGGAAGAGCCGCTCCGGCATCGGCCGGCCCAACGCGGCGAGGGCGGTCGGCGCGAGGTCGACAAGTTGCAGGTACCCGTCGCGGCCGGTGCTGGCCGAGGTGAGCCACCCCCGCTCCCAGCCCGGCCCGTCGGCGACCGCCACGTGCAGCCGCGACGGCTGGGTGGTGTCGGAGATCCCGGCGACCAGCACCAACGACCGTGGGGGTCGCGCCGCCAGCACCCGGGCCAGCTCGGCGTCCGCCGCGCGGGCCTCAGCGGCGCGGGTCGCCGGGTCGGCTCCCCCGACCGTGCCGAGGTCGACGATGCTCAGCACACAGGAGCCGAGCAGCGGCCGCGGATCGGCCGGCAGCGCCGACGCGTACCGGTCGACGCGGCCGAACGGTCGGGCGGCGGCCACTGCCGCGCCCGGGCCCACCGCGACGGAACACCGCACCGACTCCGACAACGAGCCGGGCAGCGCCCCCCAGGGCAACCGCTGCTGGTTGTACTGGACCACGCTCTCCTGGTCGGGCAGGTTCGCGCCGATGCCGTCCGGTTGTTCCACCGTCACCGCCGCCGCCGGGCAACCACCGGCCGCCCGGCTGCCGTTCCACGCGGCGAAGCTGCCCGCGCCCACCGTCAGCCAGCCGTCCCCCGGGCAGGTGGGCCGGTGGGCCGAGCGCACCGACAGGGAGCCGATCGACCCGTCCTGGGCCATCCGCCACAACGTCGGGGTGCGCTGCGGATCCACGTCCTCCCAGCGCAGCCCGGCGATCCCGGCGAGCACCACGAAGTCGGCGGTGCGTTGCGGGGTGCCCTGGGGTGGGCGGGCGGCGAGCGCGGTGACGCCCAACGCCACCACGAGCACTGTCAACAGGGCGGGGGCGATTCGGCGCAGCAGCACCGGTGTTCCGTTCTCGGGGCGGCGGCGCGCGGAGCGGCCGGCGGGGCGCGCGGGCGCGCGGGGGGCGGGGGGGGGCGGGGGGCGGGGGGTTAGTGGAAGAA
>NZ_JAGPXZ010000116.1:0-11678 GCF_018070305.1 Micromonospora sp. M51
ATCGGGGCGTACCGGACCGGGGTCGCCGGGCAGGCCGGCATCACACTGGTCAGCGTCGCCTACGCGCCCAACGCGGCGGTCTGGTCGACCAGTTACCTGCTGGGGCCGGGCTTCGCGGTCGGGACCGACACCGCGGTGCGCACCAGCGAGGTGTCGGTCGGCGCGCTGCCGGCCGTGCCGCTGCTCGCTGGCCTGCCGCGCGGCCCGGTGGACGGCTTCGGCGCGCTGCTGCTCGCGGTGCCGGTGCTGGCCGGAATGGTCGCCGGCTGGCTGCTCGCCCGTCGGGTGGCTCGACTCGCCGGGCCGGAGCGGGCCGCCGGACGCTGGGCCCAGTTGCTGGCGCCGGCGGCGTTGGCCGGGCCGGTGGCCGGGGTGGTGCTCGGTGCGGCCGCCGCGGTCTCCGGTGGGCCGCTCGGCGCCGGTCGGCTGGCCCAGGTCGGGCCGGTGGGTTGGCAGGTCGGTGCGGTGGCGGCCGGTGTCATCGCGGCCGGCGCGCTCCTGGGCGCCGCCGCCACCCGCGTGCTGACCCGCAGGCCGGCACAGTAGACGAGCGCGGGGCGCCCCGGGTGAACCCCGGAACGCCCCGTCGAATCCGAGCCCGTCAGGGCTGGGTGGGCAGGTTGACCTGCGCCACGACGCTCAGGATGAGCAGCAGGATGCCCAGCCCGACGCCGACCGCGCCGCAGATCAGACCGGCCTTGGCCTGGCCGGCGTTGTTGGCCTGGCCCTGCGCCACCTTCTGCTTGGCGAGATAACCGGTCACGATGCCCGCGATGCCGACCGGGATGCCCAGGTACAGGCAGCAGACCAGCGGGATCGACGCGATACCGAGGATCATCGACACCAGGCCGAGGGTGTTGTTCTGCCCCTGCGCCTGCGGGTACCCGGCGTTCGGGTACGTCGGGGCGCCGTACGGGGGCTGCTGCTGGGCGTACGGGTCCTGGTACGGCGGCTGCTGGCCGTACGGCTGCCCCGAGGTGGGCTGCTGACCGTACGGTGCCTGCGGTGCGGCGTACGGGTCCTGGTTGGGCTGCTGGCCGTACGGCTGGCCGGCGGTGGGCTGCTGGCCGTACGGGGCGGCCGGCGGCTGGGGAGCGGTCGGGTCCTGGTTGGGCTGCTGGCCGTACGGGTCCTGACCGGGGTTACCGGGCTGCATTCGAGAAGCTCCTTGAACTGGGTTCCGTCAGTTGGTGCTCTTTGTTTCCATCCATGATCGCGGTCAGTCCTCCCAATGCCCAGTGATGCGGCCGGAGGACATTCTTTCCTAAAGCACGTGAACAGCCCTTGTCGGCCGCTTCGTTGTGCCGGATCAGGGGCGGTGTGTGGGCCGGTGCGGCGTTCAGCCCGAGCGAGCGGCAGCGTACCGGGTCGAGGCACGTGGTCGCTGGTGATGACGGCGCGCCGCCCAGCCGATGGGCATCCCTGACCTGCCGATAGGGTGACCCGGTGACCGAGCCCGCGTCTGTCGCCCGCATCGTCGTCCTCATCTCCGGCTCCGGGAGCAACCTTCAGTCGCTGCTGGATGCCGCCGCCGACCCCTCGTACGGCGCGCAGGTCGTCGCGGTCGGCGCGGACCGCGACGGCATCGCGGGCCTGGACCGGGCCGAGGCGGCGGGGGTGCCGACGTTCGTGGAGCGGGTCCGCGACCACGACACCCGGGAGGCCTGGGACCGTGCGCTCACCGCGCACGTCGCGAAGCATCAACCCGACCTGGTCATCTCGGCCGGTTTCCTGAAGTTGGTCGGGCCGCACTTTCTCGCCGCCTTCGGCGACCGCTACCTGAACACCCACAACACGCTGCTGCCGGCGTTTCCCGGCATCCACGGCCCGCGTGACGCCCTCGCCTACGGCGTGAAGCTCACCGGGGCCACCCTCTTCTTCGTCGACGCCGGCATGGACACCGGGCCGATCGTCGCGCAGGTCGCGGTGCCGGTGCTGGACGACGACGACGTGGACACGCTCACCGAGCGCATCAAGGAAGCCGAGCGGCGCCAGCTCGTCGAGCAGGTCGGTCGCCTGGTCCGCGAAGGCTGGACCATCACCGGAAGGAAGGTCACGGTTCCGTGAGTCCCACTCAGGACGGGCGCCGCCCGATCAGGCGGGCGCTGGTCAGCGTCTACGACAAGACCGGGCTGGTCGAGCTGGCTCAGGCCCTGCACGCGGCCGGCGTGGAGATCGTCTCCACCGGCAGCACCGCGGGCACCATCGCCGCCGCCGGGGTGCCGGTGACGCCGGTGGAGACGGTGACCGGGTTTCCCGAGGTGCTCGACGGCCGGGTGAAGACCCTGCACCCGAAGGTGCACGCGGGTCTCCTCGCGGACCTGCGCAAGGACACGCACGTCACGCAGCTCGACGAGTTGGGCGTGGCGGCGTTCGACCTGCTGGTCTCCAACCTCTACCCGTTCCAGGCGACAGTCGCCTCCGGCGCCGGCGTCGAGGAGTGCGTGGAGCAGATCGACATCGGTGGCCCCGCGATGGTGCGGGCCGCCGCCAAGAACCACGCCTCGGTCGCCGTGCTCACCGACCCGGCCGGTTACCCGGCGCTGGTCGACGCGCTCAGCGAGGGTGGCTTCACACTGGCCCAGCGTCGTGCGCTGGCGGCGCGGGCGTTCGCCGACATCGCCGAGTACGACGTGGCCGTCGCGCAGTGGTGCGCCCGGGAGTTGGCGCCGGCCGACGACTCCTGGCCGACGTTCACCGGTTCGGCGCTGCGTAAGTCGGCGGTGCTGCGCTACGGCGAGAACCCGCACCAGCCGGCAGCGCTCTACGTCGACCCGGACGCCCCGGCGGGGCTGGCCCAGGCGGAGCAGCTGCACGGCAAGGAGATGTCGTACAACAACTACGTCGACGCGGACGCCGCCTGGCGGGCCGCGAACGACTTCGCCGACCAGCCGGCGGTGGCGATCATCAAGCACGCCAACCCGTGCGGCATCGCCATCGGCGCTGACATCGCCGAGGCGCACCGCCTGGCGCACGCCTGCGACCCGGTGTCGGCGTTCGGTGGCGTCATCGCTGTCAACCGGCCGGTCTCGGTCGAGCTGGCCCGGCAGGTCGCCGAGATCTTCACCGAGGTGGTGGTCGCCCCCGGTTTCGACGAGGGCGCGGTCGAGGTGTTGCAGGGCAAGAAGAACATCCGGCTGCTGCGGGCGCCGGCCTGGACGCCGGCCCGGGTGGAGGTGCGGCAGGTGACCGGTGGCGTGCTGGCCCAGGTCGCCGACCGGGTGGACGCCCCCGGTGACGATCCGGCCAACTGGCGGTTGGTGACCGGTGAGGCCGCCGACGAGGAGTTGCTGCGGGACCTCGCGTTCGCCTGGCGGGCGGTCCGCGCGGTGAAGAGCAACGCGATCCTGCTCGCCAAGGACGGCGCCACCGTCGGGGTCGGCATGGGTCAGGTCAACCGGGTCGACTCGGCGCAGCTGGCGGTCACCCGTGCCGGTGCCGACCGGGCCCGCGGCTCGGTCGCCGCCTCGGACGCGTTCTTCCCGTTCGCCGACGGGCCGCAGATCCTCATCGACGCCGGCGTCCGTGCCATCGTCCAGCCGGGCGGCTCGATCCGCGACGAAGAGGTCATCGAGGCGGCCAAGAAGGCCAACGTGACCATGTACCTAACGGGAACCCGCCACTTCTTCCACTAACCCCCCGCCCCCCGCCCCCCCGGGCCCACCGCCCAATGGGTTGATCATGAGGTTGACGGGCGACAAGCCGGATGAAACGGCCCGTCAACCTCATGATCGCCGTGGGTGGGCGGCGGGCCGGGGTCGGCCGGGTGGGTCAGGCCGGGGTGGGGCGTAGTTCGGCGAAGTGGCAGGCGGAGGGGTGCGGGTCGGCCGCCCGGGGGACCGTTTGCGGGTCTTCCACGGCGCAGATCTCCTGGGCCTTCCAGCAGCGGGTCCGGAAGTGGCATCCGCTCGGCGGGTCGGCCGGGCTGGGCACGTCGCCGACCAGCCGGATCATGGTGCGCTGGTCCCGGGCCTCCGGGTCCGGCACCGGCACGGCAGAGAGCAGAGCCTGGGTGTACGGGTGGGTGGCCCGCTCGTAGATCTCGTCCTCGGTGCCGATCTCGACGATCCGACCGAGGTACATCACGGCGACGCGGTCGGCGATGTGCCGCACCACTGACAGGTCGTGCGCGATGAAGATGTACGAGAGCCCGAGCTCACCCTGCAGCTGCTTGAGCAGGTTGATCACCTGCGCCTGGATGGAGACGTCCAGCGCCGACACCGGCTCGTCGCAGACGATCACCTCGGGCTTCAGCGCGAGCGCACGAGCGATGCCGATGCGCTGACGCTGACCGCCGGAGAACTGGTGCGGGTACCGGTTGATGTGCTCCGGGTTGAGCCCGACCAGGTCCAACAGCTCCTGGACCCGCTTGGCCTTGCTGCCCTTCGGCGCCGCATCCGGGTGGATCTCGAACGGCTCGCCGATGATGTCGCCGACCGTCATCCGCGGGTTCAGCGAGGTGTACGGGTCCTGCATGACCATCTGCATGTTGCGGCGCAACCGGCGCAGTTCGCCCCCGGAGGCCTTGAACAGGTCCCTGCCCTCCAGGGTGGCGCGCCCCGAGGTGGGCGTCTCCAGCCGCATCAGCAGTCGGGCGAGGGTGGACTTGCCGCAGCCGGACTCGCCGACCACGCCGAGCGTCTCGCCCCGACGCAGCTCGAAGCTCACCCCGTCGACGGCCTTCACCGCCCCGATCTGCCGCTGGAACAGCACGCCCTGAGTGATCGGGAAGTGCTTCACCAGGTTGTCGACGGAGAGGATGGTCTCGCCGCGGACCTTGGTGGGGTTAGCGGGCGACGCTGTCATCACGGACCTCCTGCGCGAAGTGGCAAGCGCTGGTCCGGCCGTCGCCGAGGACCAGGTCGTGCGGCACCTCGTCCACGCAGACCTGCTGCACGTACGGGCACCGGGGGTGGAACGGGCAGCCGGACGGGATGCGCATCAGGTTCGGCGGCAACCCCTTGATCGTCGACAGTTCCTGGCCGCGGACGTCCAGGCGCGGGATCGACTCCAACAACCCCTTGGTGTACGGGTGGGCGGGCGCCTTGTAGAGCGAGCGGACGTCGGCGTGCTCGACGATCCGGCCGGCGTACATGACCGCGATCCGGTCCGCGACACCGGCGACCACACCCAGGTCATGGGTAATCAGGATCATCGCCATGTTGAGTTCGCGGCGCAGGTCGGCGAGCAGGTCCATGATCTGGGCCTGCACCGTCACGTCGAGCGCCGTGGTGGGCTCGTCGGCGATCAGCACCTTCGGGTCCAGCGCCAACGCCATGGCGATCATGACGCGCTGCCGCATACCGCCCGAGAACTGGTGCGGGTAGTCCCCGATCCGCTTGGCGGCACCCGGAATCTTGACCAGATCCATCAGCTCGATGGCACGACGTCGAGCGTCGGCCCGGGACATGCCGGCGCGCTGACGAAGCGTCTCACCGATCTGCCAACCGACCGGGAAGACCGGGTTGAGGGCGGAGAGCGCGTCCTGGAAGATCATCGCGATCTCCTTGCCGCGTACCTGCCGGCGCTGCTCCTCGGAGCGGGTGAGCAGGTCCTCGCCCTGGTAGAGGATCTGGCCGGAGCGGACGAACGCGGGCGGGGTGTCCAGGATGCCCATGATCGCCTGGGCGGTGACCGACTTGCCCGAGCCGGACTCGCCGAGCACCGCGAGGGTCTCGCCGGCGTCCAGGTGGTACGACACGCCGTTGATCACCCGGGCGACACCCTCGTTGGTGCGGAACTCGACGTGCAGGTCCCGCAACTCCAACAGGTGGCCGCCCTCGGGCGTGGCGGAGGCGGGCGTGGGATTGATGGTCATGAGGGATCACCGCAGCTTCGGATCGAAGGCGTCACGGATCGCGTCGCCGAGCATGATGAACGCCAGCACTGTCAACGCCAGGAAGGTCGACGGGACGATCAACGGGGTGGCCGCCTCCCGCATGTGGATCCGGCCGGTGTCGATGTCCTGCCCCCACGAGATGGTGGGCGCCTTCAGGCCGATACCGAGGAAGGAGAGCGTCGCCTCGGCCGCGATGAACGAGCCGAGCGCGATGGTCAGTACCACGATCGCCGGGGCCAGCGAGTTCGGCAGGATGTGCCGCCACATGATCCGGCTGTTGCCGGCGCCGAGCATCCGGGCCGCCGCGACGTAGTCCTGCTCCTTCGCGGTGATCACCGACGACCGGACCACGCGGGCGGCGGTGGTCCAGCCGAGGAGGGCCAACACGAAGACGACAGCGCCGATGCGCGCCCACTGGCTGTCACTGGAGACCCGCTTGAGCAGCACGATCGCGGCCAGCAGCAGCGGGATGCCGAGCACCACGTCGATCACCCGGGAGAGCACCGCGTCGACCCAGCGGCCGAAGTAGCCGGCCAGCATGCCGACCACCAGCGCGATGATCCCGGTGCCGAGCGCGGCCAGGGCGCCGACCAGCAGCGACGCCCGGGTGCCGTAGACCGCCCGGGAGTACGTGTCGCAGCCCTGGAAGTCGTACCCGAAGATGGCCCCGCCGGACGGCCCGGCGTGCTGCCGGGAGAGCAGGCAGTCGTTCGGGCTGTTGGCGGTGAACACGCCGGGGAGCAGCGCCATCAGGGTGAAGATGACCACCAGCGCCAGCGAGATCCAGAAGATCGGGTTGCGGCGCAGGTCGCGCCAGGCGTCCCCGGCCAGGCTGCGGGGCTTGTTCGCGGCGCCGACCTGGTTGGGGGTTCCCGGCTCACCCGAGGGGCCCCGTCGCGCGGCCTGGTTCTCGGTGGCCGCCACGGTCTCAAAGTCGCTCATGCCGGCACCTCGCTGCGGTCACTCATAGCGGATCCTCGGGTCGAGTACGGCGTACAGGACGTCCACCACCAGGTTCGAGACCAGGTAGACCACGACGAGCACGCTGACGATGCCCACCACCAGGGGGCCGTCCTCGGTGCGGATGCCGCGGAAGAGGTTGAAGCCCACGCCGGGGATGTTGAAGACGCCCTCGGTGATGATCGCGCCGCTCATCAGGTTGCCCAGTTCCACACCGAGGAAGGTGACCACCGGGATCAGCGAGTTGCGCAGCACGTGGACGATGACGATGCGCCGCTTGACCAGGCCCTTGGACCGGGCGGTCCGGACGTAGTCGGCGCGCAGGTTCTCCGCCACCGAGGCCCGGGTGAGTCGCAGGGCGGTGGCCAGCGACAGGGAGCCGAGCACGATGCCCGGCAGCAGGAGCGCGTAGAACGTCGGGTCGGAGCCGGCGGTGGGTGGGAAGAGTTGCCACTTGACGCCCAGGAGGTACTGCGCCAGCGGGGCCAGCACGATGGTCGGGATGCCCAGCACCAGCAGGGTCAGCACGAGCGTCGAGTTGTCGAAGATGCTGGCCCGGCGGATGCCGGCGAGCACACCGGCGGTGACGCCGAAGATGATCGCCACTGCGAGCGCGATGAGCGCGAGCCGCACGGTGACCGGCCAGGCCTGCTGGAGGATGTCGCCGATGTTCCGACCGGTGAGTGACTCGCCCAGATTGCCCTGGAGCAGGTTCTTCACGTAGTCGAAGTAGCGGTAGAAGAAGCCGCCGACGCCGGTGGCGTCCAGGTGGTACTTCTCGGTCAGGTACGCCCGTTGCGCCGGCGTCACCGGGCGTTCGCCGGCGAGCGCCTGGATCGGGTCGCCCTGCCCGGCGAATGTCAGCGCGTAGACGATCAGGGTGGTCCCGAAGAAGGCCAGGACCATCTGCAGTAGGCGCCGCAGGATGTAGCGGAACATGCTTAGCAGTCTCTCCGGAAATGTGCGAAAGGGTCGCAGGACGGCATCTCTGGTCGTACCCGAAATGTCGGAGACGTGCCGTCCGGCCCGGGGGAGCCGGCACCACCGACGCCGGGTCCGCTGCTGCGGCCCGGCCCCGGTGGCGCGGATTGGGCCACCCGGGCTTCGTCGCCCGGGTGGCCCGCACCATGCTCAGCTCAGCTGGCTGCTTCGATCTTGACGAGGTTGACCCGCTGGAACAGGTCCATCTCGACGTTCTTGACCTTGGACGAGTGGCCGAACACGTTCTCGCCGAAGCGGAGCGGGATCACCGGCATGTCCTTGGCCAGGATGTCCTCCGCCTGCTGGTACTTGGCGATCGCCTCGTCCTGCGTCTTGGCGGCGGCACCCTCCTTGACCAGCTTGTCGAACTCCGGGTTGCTGTAGCCGTAGTAGTTCGACGAACCGTTGGTGCTGTACAGCGGGCCGAGGTAGTCCTCCATGGTGGGGTAGTCCATGACCCAACCCATCCGGAACGCACCCACCGGCGTCTTGTTCTCGACCTTGGTGAGCAGGTCGGCGAACTTCGGCTCGGCCGAACCCACCGCGTCCACGCCCAGGTTGGTCTTGAGCTGGTTGACGGTGGCGTCGACCCAGTCCTTGTGCCCGCCGTCGCCGTTGTACGAGATGACGATCTTCGACGGACCACCGGCGGCCTGGTAGAGCTTCTTGGCCTCGGTCGGGTTGAACTCGCCCGACTTACCCGTGGTGTCGTCCCGGTAGCCCGGCAGGACCGGCGAGACGAAGGAGCGCGCCGGCGTCTGCGAGCCCTTGAAGACCGACTTGGTGATCTCGTCACGGTCGATCGCCATCGAGATGGCCTTGCGGACGTCCGGGTTGCTGTAGTCCTTGTCGAACGTCGGGAACGCCAGGAACTGGAACGACGACATCGGGCTGGTCTTGTACCGGTCACCCAGGTCGCTCGGCGCGGTGCTCAGGCTCTCGGTCGGGATCGTGGGCAGCACGTCCAGGTTGTCCGCCAGGACGTCCGCGTAGGCCGCGGTGAGCTGCTGGTAGATCCGGAACTCGACGTTCTTCACCTTGGGCTTCTCACCCGGGAAGGCGTCGTAGCGCTCGACCTCGATCTTGCTGTCGTGCTGCCAGGTGCCCTTCATCTTGAAGGGGCCCTGCCCGATCGGCGCCTGCTCGTAGGAGTCCTTGAGCACGCCCGGGGCCGAGAACGCGGCGTCCGGCATCGGGAAGAACGCGTTGTAGCCCAGCGTGGTCTTGAAGTCGATGTACGGCTCGTTGAGCGTCACGGTGAAGGTGAGGTCGTCGACCTTCTTCAGCCCGGACATCTCCTTGGCCTTCGGCTCCTTGCCCTGCAGGTCCGCGTAACCAGCGATCTTCTCGAAGAACGGGTTGGTGTCCTGACCGTTGGGGCCGTACGCGCCGTAGTTCCAGGCGTTGATGTAGCTCTGGGCGGTGACCTTCTCGCCGTTGTGGAAGGTGTAGCCGTCCTTGATCTTGATCGTCCAGACCTTGTTGTCGGTCGAGGTGACCGAGTCGGCCGCGACCTCGTACGGCTTGTTCTGGGCGTCGTAGTCGACGAGCGGGCTGAACAGGCCGGCGATGACCTGCGAACCCGACGTCTCGGTGGTGTTGGTGGGAACCAGGTGCTTCGGCTCGGCGATCTGGATGCTGACCACCGAACTGTCGCTGCCACCGGATCCACCGTCTCCGCCGCTGCCGCAGGCCGCGAGGCCCAGCGTCACCGCGAGCGGGAGGGCGGTCCAGGCGGCGAGTCTACGAACTCGCATTGAGCCTCCTCATCTCCTCACGCTGCGCAGTCAAGCCCGACGCTGGGTTACGCTGCGCAACAAGCGGTAACGGTAGGTCGGCGGCGAGCCTTCGGCAACGACGCGGTTGCGGGTGGGTAACGGTCCGGGCTCTCCCTCCTTGTCGAAGGCGGGTGAATCTGCTAGCCGAAACCGGGTTTGCCGGCAATATCCTGCGGATATTCGGGCGGCTGGCGAGCTGATTGGGCTCGGTTGGGTTGGCTCGACACCTGCTGGGACGAAGGTCCGGTCTCCGTTTCGCCGACCCGGTCTGTCTGGTTCGACAGTGATCGAACCCACAAACTGTGACCGAGAGTGACTAGCGACACGTCACACACCGTCACGCAGGCGGTAGCCAGTTCGGCTCGGCCCGAACGTTGGGCAACCAGCACCTGGCAGTGGCGGCGGACCGCCCCGAGCTGAGGTCGTCTGAACCGCGGGTGCCGGTCGTGAGACGATCTGGTCGTGACGGCGACGCTTCTGGACGGCAAGGCAACCGCAGCGGAGATCAAGGACGAGCTGCGCATTCGGGTGAAGGCCCTCGCGGAACGCGGCATCACCCCGGGGCTCGGCACGGTCCTGGTCGGGGCGGATCCGGGCAGCCAGGCGTACGTCAACGGCAAGCACCGCGACTGCGCCGAGGTGGGCATCGCCTCGATCCGCCGCGAACTGCCGGCCGACGCCACCCAGCAGCAGGTCGACGACGTGCTGGCCGAGCTGAACGCCGACCCGGCGTGCCACGGCTACATCGTCCAGTTGCCGCTGCCGGCCCACCTCGACACCCAGCGGGTGCTGGAGTTGATCGACCCGGACAAGGACGCCGACGGCCTGCACCCGGTCAACCTGGGTCGGCTCGTGCTCGGCTACGACGGGCCGCTGCCGTGCACCCCGCGCGGCATCGTCGAGCTGCTCCGCCGACACGACGTGGCGCTGCGCGGTGCCACCGTCGCGGTGGTCGGCCGGGGCAACACCGTCGGGCGCCCACTCGGCCTGCTGCTCACCCGGCGCAGTGAGAACGCCACAGTCACCCTGTGCCACACCGGCACCCTCGACCTCGCCTCGCACACCCGCGCCGCCGACATCGTCATCGTCGCGGCCGGCGTACCCGGTCTGCTCACCGCCGACATGATCAACCCTGGCGCGGTGGTGGTGGATGTCGGCATCACCCGCGTGATCGGCGCGGACGGCAAGGGCCGCTACACCGGCGACGTGGACCCGGAGGTGGTCCAGACGGCCGGCGCGCTCGTCCCCATGCCCGGCGGCGTGGGCCCGATGACCCGGGCCATGCTGCTCACCAATGTCGTGGAGCGCGCCGAGCGCGGCTGACCCGCACGTCGGCGCACCGAACCAGGACGGCGGTGACGTTCGCCCCATCCCGGCGATGCCCGCCGCCCCTGGCCGGATCGGTGCCAGGATGACTGATACGGTCCGGAAAACCGACTGGTATCAGGGAGTGGGACGACCATGGGTAAGAAGGTCACTGTCGTCGGGGCTGGCTTCTACGGCTCCACCACCGCACAGCGCCTGGCCGAGTACGACGTCTTCGACACCGTAGTGATCACCGACATCGTGGAGGGCAAGCCCGCGGGCCTGGCACTCGACCTCAACCAGTCGCGGGCCATCGAGGGCTTCGAGACCAAGGTCGTCGGCGTGACGACCGGCCCCAACGGTGAGGGCTACGAGCAGATCGAGGGCTCCGACGTCGTCGTGATCACCGCTGGTCTGCCGCGCAAGCCCGGCATGAGCCGGATGGACCTGCTGGAGACCAACGCCAAGATCGTCCGCCAGGTCGCCGAGAACGTCGCCAAGTATGCCCCGAACGCCGTCGTCATCGTGGTCTCCAACCCGCTGGACGAGATGACCGCGCTGGCCCAGCTCGCCACCCAGTTCCCGAAGAACCGGGTGCTCGGCCAGGCCGGCATGCTGGACACCGCCCGGTTCAGCAACTTCGTCGCCGAGGCGCTGAACGTGCCGGTGGCGTCGGTACGCACGCTGACCCTGGGCTCGCACGGCGACACGATGGTCCCGGTGCCCTCGAAGAGCACCGTCAACGGCAAGCCGTTGCGTGACGTGATGCCGGCCGAGCAGATCGAGGAGCTGGTCGTCAAGACCCGCAACGGTGG
>NZ_JAGPXZ010001159.1:0-1275 GCF_018070305.1 Micromonospora sp. M51
GAGCCGAGCCGACTGGCGAGATAGATGCCGGCGAGCCCCGCGCACATCGAACACAGGACGTGGGCGGTGACGAGGACCCGGTCGTTGCGGACACCGGAGAGCCGGGCCACCTCCGGATCCCCGCCGACAGCGACCAGGTGATGGCCGAAGCGGGTCCGCGACAGCGCGAACCAGGCCGCCGCGGTGACGGCTACCAACAGCAGGAACGACACCGGGACCGGCCCGACGCGCTGGTAGCCGAGCGCCTGCACGAGTGCGGGTGCTGTCGTACCGGCCGGACCGTCGTAGCCGTTGTCCAGGTAGCCCTTGAGCAGCAGCCCGACGCCGAGCGTCGCGATGAACGCGTTGACCCGGAACCTGGTGACGAGGATCCCGTTGAGCAGCCCGACGCCCGCGCTGACGACGAGCACCAGGCCGATCGCCGGCAGCACCGCACCGTCGCTGCCGTTCATCGTCTCGGCCGCGACGAGGGTGCTGAGGCTGATCACGTACGCCACCGAGAGGTCGAGCGACCCCCCCAGGATGACCAGGGTCTGCCCCACCGCGACCAGCCCCAGGCCGGCGGCGACATGCAGCAGGCTCACCGTCGTGGACTGGTTGAAGAGCTGACCGCCGTCGAGCAGGACGACCAGCCAACCGATCGTCAGGGTCAGGGTCAGGGCCACGAAGACACCCGGAACGGGACGCCGGGCCGGCAGCAGCGACAAAGCGCTCATGCGACGGCCTCACGCGCGGTGCCGACCGCCAGCGCGACGACCTCCTCCTCGGTCGCGCCGGCGGGCAGCTCGCCCGCGACGTGGCCGTCCCGCATGACGACGATCCGGTCACTCATTCCCAGCAGCTCCGGTAGATCGGACGAGATCATCAGCACCGCCGCGCCGTCGCGGGCGAGGCGGCGGACGAGATCGTGGATGGCTGACTTCGCGCCCACGTCGATGCCCCGGGTCGGCTCGTCGAAGAGCAGGATCCGCGGGTTGAGCGCGAGCCACCGGGCCAGCACGACCTTCTGCTGGTTGCCCCCGGACAGGAAGCGGATCTCCTGGTCGTCGCCGGCGCCGCGCACCTCGACGGCGGCCAGCAGCTCGCGTACCCGCAGCGTCCGTGCCGCCCGGCCGGAGCGAGCGGCGAAGACGGCCCGGCTGGCGAGCAGCGCGTTGTCGAGCACCGACTGCCGGGGAACGATCCCCTCGCCCTTGCGGTCCTCGGTGACGTAGGCGATGCCGGCCCGCATCGCGGTGCGGGGTGAGCGCAGCCGGACCGGGCGGTCGTCGAGCG
>NZ_JAGPXZ010001160.1:0-1274 GCF_018070305.1 Micromonospora sp. M51
GGCGCGCAGGCCCACCGAGGCGGCCTTGACCCGCAGCGGCATGTCCTTGCTGACCAGGGTCACCTCCCGCCCCTCGGCGGCGAGGTTCAGCGCGACGGAGAGGATCCGGGCGTCGTTGCTCTCGGTGCGGAAGCCGGGCGGCAGGACACCGTCGTCGGTGTGGTTCAGCTCCACCCGCAGGGTGCCGCCGACGTCGTTGGCGGGCACCGGATGGTCGAGTCGACCATGCCGGACCCGCAGGTCGTCGAGCATCCGCAGCGACTGCCGGGCGAACCAGCCCAGCTCCGGATGGTGCCGCTTGCCCTCCAGCTCGGTGATGACCACCAGAGGCAGCACCACCTCGTGCTCCGCGAACCGGTGGAATGCCGCCGGATCGGAGAGCAGCACCGACGTGTCCAGGACGAAGGCCTGGCCGGCTGGTCGTGGCTCCTTGGGGTCGGCCGGCGCGGCGGCCGCCGAACGGCGGCTCCTGGTGGCGCGGCGGGTCGTGGCAGTCGCGGCCGGGGTCTGGTCGGCACCGGCGATGGTACGGCGAGTCGTCACAGGCCTGCTCCGACGGATGGGCACCCGCCACCCGTGTTCCGCCTCCTCCGGTGCCCGGGGACACGGGGTCGGATGCGGAACCCCGTGCGCGAGGTCGCAGATCCGGGCGGACCGGCTGGCTCGGGAGAACCCCGTGCCATGCCTAGACGCTAGCCCCGCCGGACCTTCCCGGCTAGAGGCCGAACGTGGATCTCCCACGGCGCGCTCGTGAACAGCGCCGCGCCGACGCCGGCACCAGCCGAAAGGCACCGTCGCGGGCACGGCGGAACCGGCCGGGATGCATGCCCCCTGCGCGCATCCCGGCCGGTTGGGGCCACCGTCACCGGTCTGACGTGACCCCGACGGTGCGTGTCCGCCGCGGACGACGCACCGCGTTCGTGGCACCGGTCGGCGGGGCGGACCCCGCCGACCGACCTCAACCGGTCCGTCGGACGAGCGTGCCGGTCGGGTGCCGCCCGGTGATCGGGGCGGCCGGCGCGCTGAACGACGAGCCGGTGTACGTGGTGCCGGGGCGGGCGACGGCACCAGCCGAGCGGACCACTCCCGCGGGCGAGACCGACAGGGCCGAGGCGATGGCCGCCTGGGCGTCCCGCCGACGCCGGTTCCAGGCGCCCCGGTCACCGTCGAAGTAGCCCTGCCGGTAACCGAAGCGGTAACCGATGCGATAGCTGAGCTGCCCGTGCAGCCGCCCGGCCGCGTAGCTGGTGGCGCCGAGCACCAGGACGAGGAAC
>NZ_JAGPXZ010001161.1:0-1273 GCF_018070305.1 Micromonospora sp. M51
CGACTGGAGATCGTGCGGACCGAGCGGGGCGGCCTACTCGACGCCGCCGGCACGGTGAGCTTCCACGCCCACTACCGGCACGGGGGCCGGCCCGGCACGGTGACCGAACACAGCCGGTTCGTCCGCGAGGACGGCCGGTGGGTCTACCTCGACGGTGACCAGCCCTGACGGCTGCGCCGACGGCCGGTCGGGGCGTACGATGACGTCGGCGTCGTCCTGCGCCGCACCTCCCTCCCGGCGCTCACGCCGCCGGCAACGCGGAGGCAAAGGGGGCCTGGAGCCCTCGGGACGTGGTGCCACATGCCCCACTCCGGCGGGGTCGGCGGGAGCGTGAGTCCCGGTGACCGTGCCGTTGACCGGGAGCATGTGATGACCACCCAGAGATCGTTCAAGGCCCGGGTTCGGACCCGGATGGAGAAGACCGGCGAGAGCGCCCGTTGGCTGCCCGACGTCGAGGTACGCATCCGCACCGCCACCGCGCCCCGGATCTTCCGGGCCGACTGGGCCGGTGGCCCGACCCGGATTGTCGTCGGCATCGACGCTGTCGGCGAGTCAAAGGCCCGGGTCATCGTCCTGCACGGGAAGCTGACCGGGGCTGAGCAGGCCGCGGAGCTGAAGGCGTACTGGCGTGAACGACTCGCCGCACTCAAGGCACTGCTCGAAACGGACGGAGGCCACCGATGACCATGACGTTCATCAACCTGCCGGTGCGCGACCTGACCACCGCCGCCGAGTTCTACCGGGCGATCGGCTTCACCAGCGACCAGGGCGAGCCGGACGGCGACAGCATGGTGCTCACCATCTCCGACACCACCCGGCTGGTGCTGCACCTGCGCTCGGGTTTCGAGAGGTTCACCGGTGTCGCCACCCCGGACACGGAGACCAGCCGGGAGGTCATCGTCGGGCTGTCGGCGCAGAGCCGGGGGCAGGTCGACGAGCTGGTCGACCAGGCGGCCGTCGCCGGTGGCGAGTCGCTCGGGCCGGGGATGGCCAACGGGCCGATGTACATGCGTGGCTTCCGGGACCTCGACGGCCACCAGTGGTCGTTCCTGCACCTGGACGGCTGACCACACGGCCCGGCGGCGACCCCCTCGGGCCGCCGCCGGGCCCCGGTCAGTGCCGGCCGGGCGTCACCGCCGCGACCCCACCGGTGGGCACCACCGCGCGGCGCCGGCGGCGGGTCAGCAGCACCAGCGCCACCACGAGGTACGCCCCGGCGGTCAGCGCGAACGCCACCGCGTTGCCGGCCGCCGTGGCGAGCAGGCCGTAACCG
>NZ_JAGPXZ010001162.1:0-1273 GCF_018070305.1 Micromonospora sp. M51
GGCACCGCATCGACACCTGGTCGGAGGCGGCCCGGTCCCGGCTGCGGCGTACCGAGTTCGGGGTGCTGTTCCAGTTCGGCCAGCTGGTGGCCGAACTGACCGCGGCGGAGAACGTCTCCCTGCCGCTGCTTCTCGCCGGCACGGGGCGGCGAGAGGCGCGGGTGGCGGCACTCACCTGGCTGGAACGGTTCGGGGTGGCCGAGTTGGCCGACGTCCGGCCGGGTGAGATGTCCGGCGGTCAGCAGCAGCGGTGCGCCACGGCGCGGGCGTTGGTGACCGAACCGCGGGTGCTCTTCGCCGACGAGCCGACCGGAGCGCTGGACACGCTCACCGGTGAACAGGTCCTCACCCAACTGGTCCGGCTCGCCCGTGAGCAGCACACCTCCGTCCTGCTCGTCACCCACGAGCCGCGGATCGCCGCGTACGCCGATCGGGAGATCGTGCTGCGCGACGGCCTGGTGGACCACACCGGCCTGGGGCTCGACGTGCCGCTGACCGGCGGCGCGCGGTGAGACCGGCGACGCTGGTCCGGCTCGCCCTCGCCGGCACCCGCACCGACACCGCCCGGGTGGTGCTCACGGCGCTCAGCGCCCTGCTGGCGACACTGGCCGGGCTCGCGGCGCTCACCGTGTTGGCCATCCCCACGCCCACCGCGACGGAGGAGAACCCGAACAGGTGGTCGGAGCAGTACCACAACGCGCTGCTGGTGGAGCCCGGGTTGCGTGGCGGTACGGCGTTCGCGCTGCTGATGCTGATGCTCCCGGTGCTGGCGCTGGCCGGTCAGTGCGCCCGGCTCGGCGCGCCGGCACGGGACCGCCGGTTGGCCGGGCTCCGGTTGGCCGGCGCCACTCCCGGGCAGGTCACCCGGTTGGTGGTGCTGGAGACCGGCGTGGCCGCTCTGTTCGGCACGCTCACCGGGCTGGGTGTCTACCTGGTGGGTCGCGATCTGCTGCACCGCCCGGACGCGCGAGGTCAACTGGCCCTGCCCACCGACGTGCTGCCGTCACCCGGCGCGCTGGCCGGGGTGGTGCTCGGTCTGCCGGTCGTCGCGGCGTTGGCCACTGCGGTGATGCTGCGTACGGTCACCACCAGCCCGCTCGGGGTGAGCCGGAAGGCCCCCCGCGAGCGCGGCCCGCGACCGTGGGCCGGCGTTCTGATCGTGCTTGGTGTGCTCTCGTTCGCGGCGATCCAGCCGGTGGGGGAACGGTTCGACGACAACGAGGAGTTGGTGACCTGGCTGATGCCGCTGATGTTCGCGGCGAGTGGGATCGCG
>NZ_JAGPXZ010001163.1:0-1273 GCF_018070305.1 Micromonospora sp. M51
CCCCGTCGTCGGGTGTGTGCAGGTTGAGTTCGCTCTCGGTCACCCCGTCGAAGTACGCCGAGAGCCGCACCCGGTCGTACGCCGGGCGCCCCTCCTCGGCCAGCACCGTCACCCGCCAGCTGCCCTGGGGGTCGCGGGCGCGCAGCGCGTCCACGAACCGCTGCCCGACCATTCCGTTGCCGATGACGATCAGATCGCCGCCGCTCATCGCGTCACCTCCACCGATTCCGCCTGGCTCAGCCAGGCGACGATGCCGCTCACCGCGTCCCGGCATCCGCCGCATCCGGTGCCGGCCCGGGTCGCGGCCACCACCGCATCGACAGTCCGGGCGCCGGAGCGCCAGCTTCTGACCAGTGCGCCCTTGCTCACCGTGTTGCACTGGCACACCGTGGCCGCGTCCGGCATCAGCGCCGGTGAGGCGGCCGGGGTCGCGCCGACCGCACCGAGTGCCCGGCCCAGCAGCAGCGCCCGCCGGTCGGTCGGCACCGGGTGGCCACGGTCGAAGAGTTGGATCACCGTGCCGACCGCCGGGTTGTCGCCGAGCAGGATCGCGCCGATCAACCGCTCGTCCCGGATCCGCAACCGGGCGTACGTGCCCCGGGCCGGGTCGGCGAAGGTCAGCTCCTCGCCCGGCTCGCCGCCGGCCGCATCACCCATCGAGGCCAGGTCGATCCCGGCGGCCTTCAGCCGGGTCACCACCGGCCGGGGCCGGTAGCGGGCGAGTGGGTCGGTGCCGGTCAGCACGTCCGCGAGCACCTGGGCCTGGGCCCAGGCGGGCGCTACCAGCCCGGTGAGCACGCCGTCGTGCTCGGCGCAGTCGCCGATCGCGGAGATGGACCGGTCGCTGGTGCGGAGCCGGTCGTCCACCACCACGCCGCGCCGCACGGTCAGGCCGGCGGCCTGCGCGAGGGCGGTGTCCGGTCGTACGCCGCAGGAGAGCACCAGCAGGTCGGCGTGAAGCGACCGGCCGTCGGCCAGGTCGAGGCGGACACCGTTGGCGTCCGTGGCCACGCCGGTGGCCGACACTCCCAGTTGGACGGTGACGCCGAAACCGGCGAGTGTGCCGGCGAGCACCGCACCGGCCGCCGGGTCCAGTTGCCGTTCCATCAGGTGTTCTCTCGGGTGCACCACTGTGGTGGCCAGGCCCCGGGTGGCCAGTCCTCGGGCGGCCTCCAGGCCGAGGAGCCCGCCGCCGAGCACCAGCGCGCTGCGGGCGCCGTCCGCCGCGGCGAGGATCCGCCGGCAGTCGTCCAGGGTCCGGAAGGGGACCACC
>NZ_JAGPXZ010001164.1:0-1271 GCF_018070305.1 Micromonospora sp. M51
GCGGGGCTTCCTGGTCGTCCACGACCGTCACCGGTGCGGCCGGCAGCGTCACCGCAGACCCGCCGCCGCGACCGGGGAACGGTCCGGGGCGGGCTGCGCGGGCAAACCGGCGAAGAGGTCGTCCTCCCAGCCGTACGGCCCGGCGCCCGGACCCTTCTCGCCGACCGCGAGGGTGAAGAACTCCACACCCATGAACTCGCCGCCGAAGTTGCCGGCGATCGAGTAGAGCCAGGAGTTGGCCGGGATCTGGGTGGCGTGCGCCCGCATCGCGGCCTCCTTGGCCAGGTGCTGGTCGGTGCCGTCGATCCGGGCGGCGATCTGGGCGTCCGGGGTGCCGAAGGGCAGGTCGGCGATGTCCTCGATGCCGCCGAACGGGTTGTCGGACGACTCGGCGAAGTGCGCCATGCCGGCTTCCAGGACGCTGAGCGGCATGGCCGTCCAGTAGACCTTCGCCGGGGCGCAGCCCTGCGCGGCGGCCAGCTCGACGGCGCGCATGGCCACCCGGTGCGCCTGGATGTGGTCGGGGTGGCCGTAGAAGCCGTTCGGGTCGTACGTGACGAGCACCTGTGGGCGTACCTCCCGCATGATCTCCACGAGATGCCCGGCGGCCTCGTCGAGGTCGGCCTGCCAGAAGGCCCGGGGGTGCTCGTTGGTCGCGAGCCCCATCATCCCGGAGTCGCGGTATCGGCCCGCGCCGCCGAGGAAGCGGTGGTCGCGGACGCCGAGCGCGGCACACGCGGCAGCCAGCTCGGCGATGCGGTACCCGCCGAGCTGGTCGGCCTCGGCGGCGGCGAGCTGGGCCAACGCGGGCACGTGGATCTCGCCCTCCTCGCCGAGCGTGCAGGTCACCAGGGTGACGTGCGCGCCGGCGGCGGCGTAGTGGGCCATCGTCGAGCCGGTGCCGATCGACTCGTCATCGGGGTGCGCGTGGACCAGCAGCAGGCGGCGGTCGGGCAGCATCGTCACGACGGTCACTCTAACTGGCAGTTCTCCCCGGCCGAGGCTGACGCGTCCGCCCAGGTCGGCCACATCACCTCCGCTGCGGCTCTACGATTTGGCGTGTGGACTTTCCGGAGCTGGCCGCCCGCACCCGCCGGTTCAGCCACGGCGCGCCACGCGCTGTCTCGGTGGCTGAGGACGGCTCCCGGGTGATCTTCCTGCGCTCCGCCGGCCCCGAGGATCCGGCGGACGCGCTCTGGCTGCTGGACGTCAGCACCGGCGAGGAGCGGCTGGTCGCCGATCCGGCGACCCTGCTGGGCGAGGGCGGGCAC
>NZ_JAGPXZ010001165.1:0-1264 GCF_018070305.1 Micromonospora sp. M51
GGTCGGTGCCCCGCCGGACGACTTCAACCAGCTCGGCCAGGACTGGGGCCTCGCCGCGTGGCGTCCGGACCGGCTCGCCGCCACCGGCTACGCCGCCTACCGGGACATGCTGCGCCGGGCTCTGCGGCACGCCGGTGGCCTGCGGGTCGATCACGTCGCCGGCCTGTGGCGACTGTGGTGGGTGCCGCCGGGCGGCGGCGCGGCCGAGGGCACCTACGTGCGCTACGACGCCGAGGCGATGCTCGGCATCCTCGCGCTGGAGGCGCACCGGGCCGGCGCGGTGGTGGTCGGCGAGGATCTCGGCACCGTCCAACCGGCGGTGACCCGAGGGTTGCGGGGGCGCAACATGCTCGGCTCGACAGTGCTGTGGTTCGCCCGCGACGACAACGGTGACTTCGTCCCACCGGCCCGGTGGCCGCGCAACGCCCTCGCCACGATCTCCACCCACGACCTGCCCACCGCACCGGGCTTCCTCACCGGTGAGCACGTGCGGGTGCGCGACGAGTTGAAACTGCTCGGCACCGACGTGGCGGTGGAGCGGGCCCGCGCCGCCGCCGACCGCGACCGGCTGCTCACGATGCTGCGCACCGAGAACCTGCTGCCGACACCGACACCGACACCGACACCGACGCCGACCGTCGACCCGGCACGGCCCGACGCGCCAGCGACACCCGACGACGGCGAGGTGGTGGTGTCGATGCACGCCGCGCTCGCGGCCAGCCCGACCCGGCTGCTCGGCGTCTCCCTCTACGACGTGCTGGGCGAGGTGCGCCAACCCAACATGCCGGGCACGGTGGACGAGTACCCGAACTGGCGGCTGCCGCTGCCGGCCAGCGTGGCGCAGATCCGCGAAGATCCCCGGGTGAGGCGGATCGCCGACCTGCTCAGCGCCGCCCGCCCACGAGCGGCCGACCCGCCGCCGCCGCGTGACGCCGTCGGTCAGGTCAGCCAGTCGAAGCGGGCCGGCAGCCCGAGGAAGTCGGCGTAGCGCCCGAGCGCCTGCTCCACCCGGGCCCGCGCGGCGACGTCCAGCGGCGTGAGCGGCCGGACGGTCACGGTGACCCCGGTGCGGGTGATCTTGCGCTTCCACACGCCGACCACCCGACCGGCGCGCACCACTGTGGCCTGGAAGATGCCGTTGTTGCCCGGCACCACCGCCGCCTGGTGGGCGGGGTCGAGCATCAACGTGCGGTCCCGGAAGCCGAGCAGGTACTCGTCGAAACCGGGCAACGCCAGCACGTCGTCCGCCGTGGTGCGCGGGGCG
>NZ_JAGPXZ010001166.1:0-1263 GCF_018070305.1 Micromonospora sp. M51
AAGACCACGTCGGTGGCCTCGATGGAGACGAGCGCCACCAGCAGCAGCGTCGCCACCCGCCGGCCGGCCACCCGGGCGGTGAACCGGTCGCCGTGGTAGCGAGCGTCGGTGGGCACCAACCTGCGGAACAGCCGGACCACGACGTTGCGTTCCGGGTCGACGTCCGGCTTTCCGCGTACGGCCAGCCGCCAGCCGGTCCAGACCAGGAACCCGCCCAGCACGAACCCGGCCCAGGTGAGCCGGTCCAGCAGCTCGGCACCGGCGAGGATGAACAGCAGCCGGAAGACGAGCGCGCCCACGACACCCCAGAACAGCACCTTGTGCTGGTAGCCCGGCGGCACCTGGAAGTAGCCGAAGAGCAGCGCGAAGACGAACACGTTGTCCACCGAGAGCGCCTTCTCCAGCAGGTAGCCGGAGAAGTACGCGATGGCCGGGTCACCGCCGAGGCCCCACCAGACGACCAGCCCGAACAGCAGACCCGCGCCGATCCAGACGGCGCTCCACAGCACCGCCTCGCGGAGCTCGATGACGTGGTTGTCCCGGTGCAGGAGCACATCCACGGCGAGCATCACCGCGATCACCACGCCGACCGCCGCCCAGGCCCACAGCGGAACCGCGACCGTCGCCTCAGCCACCGACGCCCTCCGCATCGACCACCGCGCACCGCCCGTCACTAGGCCGGCCCTCTTTCGAGCCTAGGTGACCGCCCGACCCGGCATCGGGCGGTCCGACGAAGTCCGGGTCGCCGGGCCGGCCCGCTCGACCCGGGCGGCGACCGGCAGCGGGAGTCGGTGCGCGCGACCCGCGCTCAGGCGACCGGCATCACCTGGCCGGGGTCGAGAACCGTGTCGTCGGCGTCGTAGGCGATCGCGTTGATCACCCGCACGACGCCACTGACCTGCCCCGCGAGCCGACCGGCGAGGTCCACGGCGGAGCGGCGGTCCAGCCGACCGGCCAGCGTCACGTCACCGTGACGGACCTCCACGGTCACCAGTCCGTCCCGTACGGCGAGCACCCGGCGGAGCACCTCCTGCACCACGTCCTCGCGGATCTCGGCGTCCGACCGCAGGTGCACCCGCAGCAGATCGGCACGGCTGACGATGCCGACCAACCGACCGAGGTCGTCCAGCACGGGCAGCCGCTTGACCTGTTCGCGGTCCATCAGCCGGGCGGCGGCGGACAGCGCCGCCTGCGGATTCGTGGTGATCGCCGGCGCGGTCATCAGGTCACCGGCCAGCACTGCCGCGCTCTTTCCACGGGCAC
>NZ_JAGPXZ010001167.1:0-1254 GCF_018070305.1 Micromonospora sp. M51
GCGTCGCACCGACCGACCGGCGGCCCGGCGGCCGTCCCGCAAGCCGCGACGCCCACCGAAGCTCGCCGACTCGCGGCTGCGGCTGCGGCTGGGCACCGTGCTCGCGCTGTCCCTGTTCGCCGTCATCGGGATCCGGTTGATCTTCCTCCTGGCGGTCGACGCCCCGGCCTACGCCGGGGGCGGCGTCACAGACCGGACGCGCTCCGTCGAGCTGCCGGCGCCGCGCGGCGCGATCTACGACAGCACCGGCGCGCCGCGGGCCCGCAGCGTCGAGGCGCGGTACGTGTACGCCGACCCGACCAAGGTCGAAGACTCCGCCGGCACCGCGAAGGCGCTCTCGCCGCTGCTCGGCATCCCGGTGTCGAAGCTGATGGAGCTGATGAGGCCGCGCAAGCTGGAGAACGGCATCGCGTCCACGTTCGCCTACCTGGCGCGGGGTGTGGAGATCCCGACCGCCAAGCGGGTGCAGGCGCTGGAGCTGCCCGGTATCGGGGTGCACCGCGACGAACGTCGCGACGTGCCCGGCGGTGACCTGGCGGCCAACCTGATCGGCTTCACCAGCCAGGACATGGACGGCCTGGAAGGGCTGGAGGCCCGCTACGACGACGTGCTCGCCGGGCAGGACGGCAAGCGGGTGTACGAGGCCGGCCTCGGCGACCTCGGAGCGCCGATCCCGGGCGGCTACAGCCGGACCACTCCCGCCAAGCCGGGCAGCTCCCTGAGCCTCACCATCGTTCGTGACCTGCAGTTCCGCACCCAGCAGATCCTCAGCGCGGGCATGGCCAAGGTGCCGGGCGGCACCGGCGCCGCCGTGATCATGGAGATTCCCTCCGGCGCGGTGCTGGCCCAGGCCAGCAACCCCACCTACGACGCGGCGAAGCCGCTCCCCAGCGACCCGGTCGCCCGGGAGGACGCCGCGACCAGCTTCGTGGTCGACCCGGGCTCGGTGCACAAGGCGATCACCTACGGCGCGGCGCTGCAGGAGGGGGTGATCACCCCGGACACCACGTTCCCCGTCGCCAACGGCATCAAGATGGGCGACACCTGGTTCCCCGACACCCACCCGGCCGACGGCAAGCGGATGAGCATCCCGGGCATGCTCGCCTACTCGTCCAACGTCGGCGCCATCACTGTCGCCGACCGGCTCGGCCGGGACCGGCTGATCGACTACCAGAAGCGGTTCGGGCTGGGTAAGCCCACCGGTGAGGGGATGCCCGGGGAGGCCAGCGGGCGCCTGTTGCCGGCCGATGAGTG
>NZ_JAGPXZ010000117.1:0-11650 GCF_018070305.1 Micromonospora sp. M51
CGGACGGGGAGTCCAGCACCGGTTCCGGAATCTCCTCTGCCGCCTCGATGACCGAAACCGCGTCCGCTGCGGCTGCTGCCGCTGAGGCAGCCTCGGCTGCGGCGGCGGCATCCGCGGCAGCCGACTGGGCCAGCAGACTGGACGGCGCCTGCCACTGGATGCGGGGTGGCTCGGCGAGCGGACGGCCACCGAACTCGGCGAGCCAGTCCGCTACCAGTGCCAGATTTTCCCGCCACTGCGCCTCGGAGATCGGCGGCAGGATCGAGTCCCACAGCGACAGGAACGTGCCCCGCAACTGGAGGCGACCGTACGGCCGGGCGAGGAACCACATGTGCAGGTGAGCGGAGCCGTCGCCCCAGCGGTTGACGTGCACCCGGGCGACGCCGTCGAGCGAGCGGATGGCCCGCTCCAGACGCACGGTCATCACGCCCAGTTCGGCGGCCAGCAGGTTCGGCAGGTCACCGAGGTCGAGGTGGGTCCGCGATTCCAGGATGAGCACCATAGGCAGACCGGTGGGGCGGTCCATGGCGCGTACCCGCCACCGCTCACCCACCCAGATGTAGGCGTCGTCGGGCGCGTTGCAGGCGGTGCATTCCCGGAGACCCTCACCCTTCCGGGGCGGTTCAACCGGGACCGGATCATCGAGCTGCTTCACGTGGAGGTCACCCTCGAAGGGAAATGACGGCCACTGGGTGAAGTCCGGGACTGAGGGAGGGGTGTCGTGCACGACGCTGACCCTAACCGAGTCTGGCACCGCTGTCCCTACCTGTTTGAGCGGTCCTGAGCCACCGGATCATCGCGCCACCGCCGCTCGGGCTCGAGTGGTCGCGCGGGCACCGAGAGGCGATATCCACAGGCTGCCGAGGTCCTCAACACGGGCCGTCATCCACAGGCCCGCACCCGCTCCCACGCGCTGTTTCACGTGAAACGGGGGGTGCCTGTGGACAACCGGTGTGGATAACTTTTCGACCTGTCGGTCGTTGTCGCCAACCCGCGTCCGAGGCGGTTCGGGCCGCCTCGGAGGCCGGCGGCTGAACGGTGCCCGCAACGCCGACGCGTGGGGACGCGGAGGCGACCCAGCTGACCGTCAACCCGACCCGCAGGGGTCGATTGACACACCGACGAGCCGGTGTCGCTGTTTCACGTGAAACCGGCGCAGGGCGGCGGCTGGCGTCGCTGCGCGGATTGCCTCTGGTGGGTCCGACCACGAACCCAGGCCCTTCGGCTCACCCGAGGATCACCGCGGAGGTGCCGTGCAGGCCACTCAGCGGCTCGCTGTCGCGTCGAGCGGGGCTGGGGGTGGCTCGGGTCGACCCCAGCATTCCGGAGCCTTCTGTGACCCGTGCAGGAGATCGGTTCGCCACTGCGGCGTCCACCGACCGCATCTGCGCGGTCGCCGTTCCCGAAGACGTGGACGGCCGGGCCGTCTGCCCCCGCGTACTCCGAGGCGCTCCTCGGGGGGCCGGCTGAGCGATTCGGCGTCCGTCCGGTCCGCCGATCCGTTGAGCGAAGCCGCCGGCTGTTTCACGTGAAACGTGACGACCCCGGGATGCGGAACGGCCGCGCCCCCGGGTGGGGTGGCGCGGCCGTGGGTGAGCGGGCTGGGCTCAGTCCCCGCTCTCCTCCTGCTGCACGCCGATGATCCCGACGATCCGCTCCAGGTCGTCAACGGTCGCGAACTCAATCGTGATCTTGCCCTTGCTCCGGCCGATGTCCACCTTCACCCGGGTGTCGAACCGGTCGGACAGCCGGTCGGCGAGATCGGTCAGGGCCGGCGCGTGCGCCTTGGGCCGCCGCTTCGCGGCCTGACCCTTCGCCGGGCCGTCGTTCAGCGTCAGGGCGACGATTTCTTCGGTCGCCCGAACCGACAGCCCTTCGGCCACGATCCGCAGGGCCAGCTGTTCCTGCGCCTCTGACTCGTCGAGGCTCAGCAGAGCGCGGGCGTGCCCCGCCGACAGGACGCCGGCGGCAACCCGGCGCTGCACCTGGGCGGGCAGATTCAGCAGTCGGATGGTGTTGGAGATCTGCGGGCGGCTCCGGCCGATCCGCCGGGCCAACTCCTCGTGGGTGGCCCCGAACTCCTCCAGCAGTTGCTGATAGGCGGCGGCCTCTTCGAGCGGGTTCAGGTTCGCCCGGTGGATGTTCTCCAGCAGGGCGTCGCGGAGCATGGCGTCGTCGCGGGTGTCCCGGACGATCGCCGGGATGCTCTCCCGGCCCACCGCCTGGGCGGCCCGCCAGCGCCGCTCGCCCATCACCAGTTCGTACTTCTCGTCGTCGAGCTGCCGTACGACGATGGGCTGGAGGAAGCCAACCTCCTGGATCGAGGTCTTCAGCTCCTCCAGCGCCTCCTCGTCGAAGACCTGACGCGGCTGCTTCGGGTTGGGCATGATCGCGTCGACCGGAATCTCGGCGAATCGCGCACCCGGCACCGGGCTGAGCACGGGCTCCGGCTCGTGGACTGGCACCCGGGCGGGCACCGCGGAGACGGCGGCCGTGGTGCCCGCGCCGTCCGGGCGCTCGTTGTCCGGCTCGGCCGTCGCGGTGCCAGCGGCACCCGAGACCGGCCCGGTCGGGATCAGCGCCCCCAGGCCCTTACCCAGACCGCCCCGAGGACGGTTCTTCATGCCACGCCTCCCAGCGACTTGTCCGCACTACGCATTCCGGCCCACCGGCTCCTTGACGCCCCGCTCGGCGATCTCCTGAGCCGCCTCGAAGTAGCTCGTGGCGCCCCGCGAACCGGGATCGTAGGTCATCACCGACTGGCCGTAACTCGGTGCCTCGGAGACTCGGACGTTGCGGGGGATGACCGCCTGGAGGACCTTGTCGCCGAAGTGGTTCCGGACGTCCTGCTCGACGGCGTCGGCCAACCGGGTACGGCGGTCGTACATGGTCAGCAGGATGGTGGAGACATCGAGTTTCGGGTTGAGGTGCTGGCGTACCAGGTTGATGTTGTTGATCAGCTGGTTGAGCCCTTCCAGCGCGTAGTACTCGCACTGAATCGGGATCAGCACCTCCTGCGCGGCAACCAGAGCGTTGACGGTGAGCAGACCGAGCGAGGGTGGGCAGTCGATGAAGACGTAGTCGAACTCGCCCGGGTAGGCGGCGATCGCCCGGTCCAGACGCGACTCTCGGGCCACCACCGACACCAACTCGATCTCGGCTCCGGCCAGGTCGATGGTCGCGGGCACGCACCAGAGGTTGGGGATGCCCTCGACCGCCTGCGCCACCTCGACCAGCGGCACGCTGTTGATCAGGCAGTCGTACACGTCGGGGATTCCGGTGTGGTGCGGGACGTTGAGCCCGGTCGAGGCGTTGCCCTGCGGGTCGAGGTCGACCACGAGCACCCGGTTGCCGTGCAGGGCGAGCGCCACCGCAAGGTTGACGGTGGTGGTGGTCTTACCCACGCCGCCCTTCTGGTTGGCGACGCACATGACCCGGGTCCGGTCCGGCCGAGGCATGGTCACCTCGCCACTGGGATTCAGGATCTGCACGGCGCGCATCGCCTCCATAGCCAACGGTGGGTCATCCTCTTCGCGCGTCGGGGTTTCACGTGAAACGTACGTGGGGTCGGCCGCCACGGCGGCCAACGACTCGGTCGAAGCGACCGGGGCGTCGGCGACCACCGGCGCGGCGTCCCGAACGGCAGCCGCAGTGGGTTGGTGCGGGACCGCCGGCTCGAATCGAACCGCCGCGGCGGTGTTGCGCCGACCCGAGGTCGACCGCACCTCGGCCGCGTTGATCGGTCGACTCGACGCCTCCGGCGTCCTGCGCCCACCCGGTGGGTCCGCGAGGGCCGAGCCGTCCGGTCGCCCCGTGCCCGTCGGCGGGTCGAGTGCCGGCGGCGGATCGCTGTCGGTGGGTCGGTTCGATGGCCCGGTCGCGCCGGGCGACCAGCTCGGGTAGTCGGTTTCACGTGAAACGGGATCGCTGGTCGACCCGGTCACGCGTGGATCGTCGTACCTGCCGTCGTCATGCACCTGTCATCCCTGCCCGCTTCGGATGGTCGGTCCGCGCCCCGGTCAACTCGGCCGCGTCCACGCCCGCAACCCGGAGCGTACGGCCCACGGGAGCGGTCGGAGACCCGCGACGTCCGTCATCCGCTACACACTATCGACGCGCGGTCAGCCTACGGCGGACGGGCGCGGCCGGTCCACGTCGGGTTCTCATCCCCTCGTCCACCCGTACCGGTACAACGAGGCAACCCACCGGCCGGAAGCCCGATGGCGCGAAGTGTCAACCTCGGCGGGGACGCCCGCCCCGGGCGCGCTTCTTCGCCGCCGGGCGGGGCGGACCGACCATCCGCTCGCGCACGATCTCCACCACGGTGGTGGGTGGATCGATCACACCGACGCCGCAGAGCCGCACGGTTGGCTCCCCACCGCCGAGTCGCGCCACCACGTCGGCGTGTTCCTCGATCTCGGCGGCGGCGGACGAGCCCTTGAGCGCCAGCAGACGGCCACCCCGAACCGCCAGGGGGAGACTCCAGCCGGCCAGCCGATCCAGGGGCGCGACCGCGCGCGCGGTCACCACGTCTCCGCTGATCGGCTCCCGGCCGCTCGATCCGCTGGCTGCCTCGTCGGCCCGGCCCCGGAACACCCGTACCGACCTGGCCAGGCCGAGTTGCTCGACGACCTCGATCAGGAACGAGGTCCGTCGGGCCAGCGGCTCGATCAGGGTGACGGTGAGGTCGGGGCGGGCGATCGCCAGGACGAGACCCGGCAGGCCGGCTCCCGAGCCGACGTCGAGCACCGTCGCGCCGGACGGGATCCGCTCGGCGACCGCAGCACAGTTGAGCAGGTGCCGATCCCAGATGCGGGGGGCCTCCCGGGGGCCGATCAGGCCGCGGACCACCCCGTCGGTGGCCAGCAGTTCGGCGTACGCGGCGGCCAGGTCGAGACGGTCGCCGAAGAGGGTGAGCGCGGCTGGCGCCAGCTCGGGCGGCAACGCCGCGTCGGCCGGTGACGGGGCGGTGTCGCTGCCCGTCGTGCCAGCGTCGGCGTCGGAGGTGACGGGCCGGACACGGCTTCCGCCGTGAGGTCGTCGTGGGTCACCCGGTCAGTCCGCCGGCCGTACGACGATGCGCCGGTTCGGCTCCACACCCTCGGACTCGCTCGCCACGCCCGACATGGCGTTGACGACGTCGTGCACGCACTTGCGCTCGAACGCGGACATCGCCTCCAGGCGGACCGGCTCGCCGTACTCCTTGACCTTCTCGACGGCGTTCTTGGCGACCGCGGCGAGTTCCTTGCGGCGGTTCGCCCGGTAGCCGCCGACGTCGAGCAGCAGCCGGCTCGGCGTACCGGTCTGCCGGAAGACGGCGAGGCGGGTCAGCTCCTGGAGCGCCTCCAGGGTGGCCCCGCGCTGACCGACCAGATTCTGCAACCGCTCGCCGACCACCTCGACCATCGGCCGGCCGGCGGCGACCAACTCGTCGATGTCGCCGTCGTAGTCGAGGATGTCGAGCAGGCCCTCGACGTAGTCAGCGGCGATCTCGCTCTGCCGGAACAGGTCGCCCTCGCCCACAGCCTTCTTCGCCCGGGTGCCACTGCCAGCGGCGGTGTCGGTGTCGTCGTCCGCCTCGGTGTCGTCGGCTTCGGTGTCGTCGCCGTCCACCGCGAGCGTGGCGGTCTCCTCCTCGTCCACTGACTGCTCGGCGCGGGGGATGCTGGTCTCGGTCACGGTCTCATCTCCGTACTCGCTCGGCCGGACCGTCGGGTCCGACTGGTTTCCCGGGGCCGGCTGGAGGTTGCCGGTGCCCACAGGCACGTCTGTACGGGCAGTGTCGCCCGTGGCCGCGCGGTGCGCGGTCGGTTCCACCCGGCGCCGGCCGTACGGCGGCTGCGCGGTGCGGAACGGGCCGCCGCCGGATCACCGGCGGCGGCCCTCACACATCAGCCCTGCCGCTTGGCGGGGCGGCTCTTCTTCGGGTTGTTCACCGGCTTGGCGCCCGGCTTCGGCCCGGCCACCTTGGGTGCTGCCGCCTTGACCGGCACCGGCGGGGCCGCCTTGCCGCGACCGAACAGGCCACCGGACTTGGCGGGCTGCACCGGGTTGCGGGAGGTGGCGGGGGCGGCGGTCTTCGCGGTCACCGGCGGCGGGAACTTCCGCAGCACCCACTGCTGCTGGCCGAGGGTGAAGAGGTTGTTGGTGACCCAGTAGATGATGACGCCGATCGGGAAGATCGCGCCGGAGATCAGCAGCGACGCCGGGATGCCGTAGAGCATCAGCCGCTGGATCATCCGCTGCTGCGGGTCCTCCGCCCAACCGGTCTTGAGGATCATCTGACGGCTGGTCAGGTAGGTGGTCGCGATCATGACCAGGACCAGGACACCAGCAATGATCTTCACGGTGCTGCCGTTGGCGCCCAGGCTGGCCAGCTCGTCGGCGGTGGAGCCGAACTTGCCGGCGATGGGAGCGGTGAAGAGCTTCGCCTGCGAGGCGCTCTGGAACTGGTCGACGGTCCAGCCGTAGAGGGTCTTGTTCTGCTTGTCGGGATCGAGCCGGCGCAGCACGTGGAAGAGACCCAGGAAGACCGGGATCTGAAGGAACATCGGAAGGCAACCCATCAGCGGGTTGGCCTTCTCCTTCTTGTACAGCTCCATCATTTCTTTCTGGAGCGTCTCCCGGTCACCCTTGTGCTTCTCCTGAAGCTCCTTGACCTTGGGCTGGAGCGCCTGCATCGCCCGCTGCGACTTGATCTGCTTGACGAAGACCGGGAACAGGATCACCCGGACGGTGACCACCAGGAAGACGATGGCCAGGATCCAGGCGAAGTTGGTGCCGAGCACCGCGCCGACCGGCACCCCGATGGCGTCCCAGGCCGAGTGCCAGGTCAGCAGGATCCACGAAATCGCGTAGTAGATCCAGTCGAGACTCAATTCGGGGCTCCAGTCACATCAGCACGGCGGCGGCCGCCCGGCTCCGGCACCGGGTCATATCCACCAGGGTGAAAGGGGTGGCAGCGCAACAACCGCCGGACCGCCAGCACGGCTCCCCGGAGCGCGCCGTGTCGAGCGACCGCTTCCTGGGCGTACGCACTGCACGACGGGTAGAACCGACAGCGAGCCGGCAGTGCCGGACTTATCCACCGACGGTACGCGATGATGGGCGCGATCAGCACCTTGGCACCGGTTGTCGACGGGCGGGGGCTGGTCTGCTCGGTGTCAGTCATCGGGACCGCCGCTCCCGGGGCGACCTGGCGACCGCGATGGCGGCGTCCAGATCGGTGGCGAGCCGGGGGTACGACGCCTGCGCCGCGGCGGGCAGCGCCCGGACGACCAGGGTGCTGCCGGCGGGCAGGGCGGTCAGCCGTTCCCGGACCAGCGCCCGCAGTCGGCGGCGGACCCGGTTGCGGGTCACCGCGTTGCCGACCGCCTTGGACACGACAAAGCCGGCACGGGAGGGCGCAGACGACTGCTCCGCACTGTTGTCCCGTACCGGCTCCGGCGAGGTCGGTGTGCTGGGGTCGACGGTCACCGGCATGGCCAGGTGGACCACGACGGCGCCACGTCCGGCGCGTCGGCCACCGCGAACCGCTGCGGCGAAGTCAGTGCTGCGCCGCAGTCGCTGTGCGGCGGCCAGCACGACTGCCCACGTCCCCTGGACCGGCCCGGTCGGCTCAGGCCGACAGGGTGGTGCGACCCTTGGCGCGACGGCTCGACAGGATGGCACGGCCGGCACGGGTGCGCATGCGCAGCCGGAAGCCGTGGGTCTTCGCGCGCCGGCGGTTGTTCGGCTGGTAGGTGCGCTTGCTCACGTCAGGCTCTCCGTTTTCGTACGCGCCCCGCGCGACGGGATCGCCGGGGTCGTGTGGTGGTCCAGGCCACCGCGACGGTGGCCCACGATCGGTGCTGTCCGGCGGGGCGGGACCTCGGCGGTGCGAGGATGCGACCGCGGACAGCAAGCACCCATCACCCTAGCAGAGGGCGAGAAAGCAGCCGTTCCAGCCTACGCAGGGGGGCAATGGCCGTCAAACACCCCGAGCAGCGGACAACGGGACGCGCCCGAGGCGGGAGGACGGTTTTCGCTGATGCCGACAAGGGCGCCGCCGCGTCGCCGGTTGATGGCGCAGGGACAACGCTGTTACCGTGCCCGATTGCGGTGAGCGTCGGAAGCTCCGGTCGTCGCACAGGCAAGACCGGACAAGGCAGTGAATCGTTCGGCACGGTGAACCCGCTTCAGCGCCCGTTCAGGCAGGGGCAGGTGCCACCCGCGTCCGGCGGTGGCCACAATCGGTCGGTACACAGGCTGTGGATAACTTGTGGATGACCACCGGTCGATCGTCCGGGTGGGTGTTGTTCCACCCGCGAACGCGGCGGGCCCGGGACGGCCGGCTGGCAGACAGACAGCGGCGGCCGGGAGCAGAGGCGAGGGGGTGGCACGACGGTGGCCGGTACGACCGACCTTGCCGCGGTGTGGTTAGCGGCGACCGACGAACTCGCCGACGAGATCATCTCCGCCCAGCAGCGTGCCTATCTACGGCTGACCCGGCTGCGGGCGATCGTCGAGGACACCGCGCTGCTCTCCGTCCCGGACGCGTTCACCCGCGACGTGATCGAGTCACGGCTGCGCCCGGCGATCACCGAGGCGCTCACCCGCCGGCTCGGCCGACCGATCCAGGTCGCGGTCACCGTTCGGGTGGCCGAGGACGCCACCGGCCGACCGGCTGGCACCGTCTACCGCAGCGCTCCGGAGGTCGGGCAGCTCGACCTCGACGTCCCGGGCGTCGCGTCGTTCGACGACGACCAGGACGCTCGGCCGGCCGCCGACGCGATGATCCCCGAGCAGTCACCCGCGCCGCGTACGCCCGATCCGGGTCCGCCACCCGCGCCGGCGGGTCCGCCGCTCGCGCCGACCGTCGACGGGCACCGCTCCGGGCTGATCCCGGCCAGCAGGGACGGGCAGGAGGCGTTGTTCAGCGCCGCCTTCGCCGAACCCATCCGGCCGAACCGGCCGGGCCCGGACCGGCGCGGCTACGACGAGCAGGCGGCCCGCCTCGACCCACCCGGCCCGGACACCCGGCCCTACGAGCCCCGCTACCGGGATGACTCGGCGTCGCCACGCGACCAGCACGTGATCCGCTCGCTCCCCCGGGACAGCGGAACGGACAGCGGCCCGGGTCGCAGCGCTGTGGACCACCGCAACGGTGGCCGCGACGACCGCCGGTTGCCCGGTGCCGACACCGGTGGCAACCGGCTCAACCCGAAGTACATGTTTGAGACCTTCGTCATCGGGTCGTCCAACCGGTTCGCCCACGCGGCGAGCGTGGCGGTGGCGGAGTCGCCGGCCAAGGCGTACAACCCGCTGTTCATCTACGGGCACTCGGGGCTGGGCAAGACCCACCTGCTGCACGCCATCGGGCACTACGCCACCACGCTCGGCAACGCCCGCTCGGTCCGCTACGTCTCGACCGAGGAATTCACCAACGACTTCATCAACTCGCTCCGGGACGACAAGACCAGCGCGTTCCAGCGGCGGTACCGCGACGTCGACATCCTGTTGATCGACGACATCCAGTTCCTGGAGAACCGCGAGCGCACCCAGGAGGAGTTCTTCCACACCTTCAACACGCTGCACAACGCCAACAAGCAGATCGTGATCACCTCGGACCGGTCGCCGCGCCAGCTCGCCACCCTCGAGGACCGGATGCGAACCCGGTTCGAGTGGGGGCTGCTGGCCGACATCCAGCCGCCGGATCTGGAGACCCGGATCGCGATCCTGCAGAAGAAGGCGGCGCAGGAGCGGATGTACGCCCCGCCGGACGTGTTGGAGTTCATCGCCTCCCGGGTGTCGAACTCGATCCGGGAGTTGGAGGGCGCGCTGATCCGGGTGACCGCGTTCGCCAGCCTGACCCGGTCGACGGTCGAGCTGTCGCTGGCCGAGGAGGTGCTGCGGGACTTCATGCCCGACGGCGCCGGCCCGGAGATCAACGCCGACCAGATCATGGCCTCGACGGCGGACTACTTCGGGGTGAGCCTGGAGGACCTGCGGGGCCAGTCCAGGTCCCGTGTCCTGGTCAACGCCCGCCAGGTGGCCATGTACCTGTGCCGGGAGCTGACCGAGTTGTCGCTGCCCCGGATCGGGCAGGCGTTCGGTGGCCGGGACCACACCACAGTGATGCACGCCGACCGCAAGATTCGTCAGCAGATGGCCGAGCGCCGCTCGCTCTACAACCAGATCGCCGAGCTGACCAACCGGATCAAGCAGAACAGTTGACGGGTACGACCGCCGTCGCGGCGGTGCACAACCTGAGGACACGCCCGGCCGGATCTCCGGTCGGGCGTTCTTTTTGGTCAGTCAGCTGGACTCTCGACATGGTGTAGACCACAGGATCGAGGCCGTGACCGCCTCGATCCCCACTCGTTGTCCACAGCTCGTTATCCACCGTCGGTGGATAACTACGGTCCGTCCTCCGCCAGTTACCCACAGGCTGTGGAGAAACCCTGTGCACGAGGCTGTGGACGCCTGGGGACGACGGTCGGGTTATCCACCGGTCATCATCAACCTGTGTACGGGCTGTTGAAGGTTCTGGGGATGACGGCAATGGTGATCTTCCCCGCGATCCACAGGCTTGGGGAGAAAGTCGGTGGATTACCGGTGGACAACCGGTGGACAACGGTGGACAACCGGCCGCCGTCGCCGGGCTGTGGACACAGAAGCCGGTTGTACCCCCGGTTCTCCACAGCTAAATCACCGGTCGATAACCTGTCTGAGCTGCGCAGACCTCGGTTTTCCACAGTTTGCACAGGTGCGATGAAGACGATGAGTTATCTCTTCTAAGAGAACAAAAACCAATCATCACCGTTGGGCTTTCTGTGGATCGGGCCGAACGCTGTCGGATCAGCCCGTCAGCATCGACACGATCCATGGGGTCGGGCGCACAGCCGATGTCCCTGCGCCCTAAGGTGCGATGGGTACCCGCACGGTCGGGCGGGACGGTAGGCAGCGGTCGGCATGAGAGAGTTGTCGCTGACGTCGACGCGGAGGCATTGATGAAGTTCCGAGTGGAGCGCGACGCGCTCGCCGAGGCTGTGGCGTGGACCGCGAAGAGCCTGCCCAACCGGCCGTCCGTACCGGTGCTCGCCGGGGTGATGCTCCGCGTCACCGACGGCAACCTGCGGGTCTCCGGGTTCGACTACGAGGTCTCCAGCCAGGTGACCGTCGAGGTGCAGGGCGACGCCGACGGCGCCGCGCTCGTCTCCGGCCGCCTGCTCGCCGAGATCACCAAGGCGTTGCCGGCCAAGCCGGTCGACATCGCCGCGGTCGGCGCGCACCTCGAGTTGGTCTGCGGCAGCGCCCGGTTCACCCTGCCCACCATGCCGGTGGAGGATTACCCCGCGCTGCCCGAGATGCCGCAGAGCGCCGGCACTGTCGACGCCGCCGCGTTCGCCACGGCGGTTTCCCAGGTGGCCATCGCGGCCGGCCGGGACGAGACGCTGCCGATGATGACCGGTGTCCGCGTCGAGCTGTCCGGCGACACGTTGTCGATGCTCGCCACCGACCGGTACCGGTTGGCGCTGCGCGAGATCCAGTGGCGGCCGGACGACCCCGAGGTGAGCATCAACGCCCTGGTGCCGGCCCGCACGCTGAACGACACCGCCAAGGCCCTCGGCCCGCTGGGCGGCGAAGTCACCCTCGCCCTCGCCCAAGG
>NZ_JAGPXZ010001168.1:0-1253 GCF_018070305.1 Micromonospora sp. M51
CTGGTCACCACCGCCAGGTCCGCGCCGGCGAGCAGGTCGGCCACGTCGGTACGGTGCCCCAGCAGGGTCACCGGCGCGCGGGCGGCGGAGGTCCGTGCCGCGAGCGGCAGGTAGGCCGGCCCGCTGCCCGCGATCACCACGACCGGCGGCGGGGTACGGGTACGCCAGCGGGCCGCCGCGTCGATCAGCACGTCGTAGCGTTTCTGCGGGTGCAGTCGACCGACCGAGACGATCAGCGGCTGGTCCGGGCGGACCCCGAACTCGGCGCGTACCGCCGCCGGGCGTCGACGCGGCGCGGGCAACGTCGGCGCGGCGACCGGGGCGAGCCGGGCGTCCGCGGCGCCCACCTCGGCGGCCCGTCGCACCAGGTCCATGGAAGCGCCGAGCGCCACCCGCACGCCCCGGGCCACCACCCGTTCGACGAGCCGGGACACCCCGCCGCGCAGTCCCCCGGCGAGCACCGCGTTGTGCCAGGTGACGACCAGCGGGGCGGTGGGGCGGGCCAGCACGGCGACCAACCCGGCCCGCAGGCCGTGCGCGTGCACCACGTCGACGCTGGCGGCGGCGAGCACCCTACGCAGGGCGAGCACCGCCCGGGCGTCGGCCGGAGTCGGACTGGCCGGGATCTCCACCGGCGCGAAACGCGCACCGACACCGGTGAAGTCGAACTGCTCCTGAGTCGCCGCGGGCCCGCAGACCAGCACGCTGGTGCCGCCCGCGACGAGGCCACCGGCCACCGAGCGGACGTGCTGGCCGACGCCACCGGTGCTCGACGCGAGCACCAACGCGACGGTGCCCGACCAGCCGGTGGGCAGAGCTGGCTCAGTCATCGCGTCGCCGTCTCCTTCCCGTCGCCCCGCTCCGCGGCGTCCGCGCCCGGTGTCGGCGCACCGCCGGACGGCCCCCGCCGGCCCAGACGCCGCAGCACCCCGGCGAGCAGTGGCTGTACGTCCCGCCGGTCGACGAACCAGACCACGGCGAGGAACACAACCCCAACCAGAACCCCGGACAGCATGCCCTGACCGAACGCCGCCGCGATCGTCGGGGTGCCGCCGTCCGACGGGGCGAGCCAACCGGTGAGGCCCCACCCGGCGAGCCCGGCGAGCACACCGCCGAGGCCACCGGCCGCCCCGGCCCGCCCCGCGCCGGCGAGGGCGCGACGGCCGGCGCCGCGCAGCACCGCCAGGAGCAGCAGGGCACCGAGCACCAGCATCCCCACCGAGTTCGCCGACGTCACCGCGAGCACCCGGTCG
>NZ_JAGPXZ010001169.1:0-1249 GCF_018070305.1 Micromonospora sp. M51
CTCGCCCGATCTGGCGGCGCGGGTCCGCGAGCTGGTCAACAATCTCGCCGCCGACGGCCTGACCGTGCTGCTGGTGGAGCAGCAACTCCAACACGCCATCGAGATCGCCGACCGGGTGGCGGTGCTGGAGTACGGCCGGATGGTCTACGACCGGCCGACAGTGGAGGCCCGCCGCGATCCGGCCCCGCTGGCGGCGATGGTGAGCATCGCCGCCGTCGCGCCGCCCCCACCCAACCGACCGACCCCTCGGCTGTGGGCCGACACCCCGTAGGCACCCGACAGTGCTCGAGTCACCCGACCCTTCTCGGAGAGGTAGACACCGATGACAACCGTCACGAGCGATGACACGTACACGTTCGACAACGGCGCACCGGACGCCGTCGCGCAGATGCACGCGCTGGAGTCCTTCCTGGATCCGATCACCACGCGCCGGTTGGCCGGCCCGGTGCTGCGACAGGGCGCGAGCTGCTGGGAGGTCGGGGCGGGCGGCGGCTCGATGGCCCGACGGATCGCCCGCGCGGTCGGCGACGACGGTCACGTGCTGGCCACCGACATCGACCCCACCCACCTGGTGGCCGAGGGCAACCTGCGGGTACGCCGGCACGACGTGCGCACCGAACCGCCACCCGGTGACGCGTTCGACCTGATCCACGCCCGGCTGGTGCTGCTGCACCTCCCCGATCGCCGCCGGGTCCTGCGCACCCTCACCGGCGCGCTGGCGCCGGGCGGGTGGCTGGTGGTCGAGGAGTTCGACTGCACCGCACCGCAGCGGGTGCTCACCGCACCGACCGACGACGCCGCGAAGCTCTTCGCGCAGGTCATGGACGCCATGATGGGTGTCCTGGAGGAGCACGGCGCCGACCTGGGTTGGGCGCAGGACGTGCACACCGAGATGGCCCTCGCCGGTCTGACCGACCTGGACACCATCACCCACTCGCAGAGCTGGTCCGGCGGGTCGACCGGAACGTCGCTGTACGAGACCAACTCCCGCCAGTTGGAACCGGACCTGCTGGCCGCCGGGCTGTCGCCCCAGCAACTGAACGCGTTCCGGCGGCTGCTGCGTGACCCCGGGTTCGCCGTCATGTCGTACCACTTCGTCTCCACGCGGGGCCGCCTGCCGAGCTGAGCAGGTGAACCACCGCGCGGAGCGCGGTCGCGCCGTCCGTACCTCTCCCGCCGCAGCACCCCCCGACTGCCGGCCGGACAGCCCGCCGACGGCCTCGACCGCACCGGCCGGGCTCCCCCGCGA
>NZ_JAGPXZ010001170.1:0-1237 GCF_018070305.1 Micromonospora sp. M51
GCGCCGGGGTGGCGGCCGGCCTGCCCGCGGGGGGCACCCCCGGCGCGCGCGGCCAGCCGGTTTGTCGGTAGCGGCAGCGGGTAGCCGGCAGCGCTCATGCCCGCCGTGCGACGAGGAGCCGGGAATGGTCGGACCGATGGCGCACTCCCGGGCCCGGGCCAACCCGGCGGACGGTAAACCGCCGGTCCGGCGCGCGGCGGCGACGGTGGCGGTGCTGTTCCTGCTGCTCGGCGTGCTCGGCTTCGTGCCGGGGATCACCAGCGGCATGGACGCGCTGCGCTTCGCCGGCCACGCTTCGGGCGCGTACCTGTTCGGTGTCTTCCAGGTGTCGGTGCTGCACAACCTGGTGCACCTGGCGTTCGGGGTGGCGGGTCTGCTGCTGGCGCGGACGGTCACCGGCGCGCGGGCGTTCCTGATCGGCGGCGGCGCGGTGCTCCTGGTGCTCTGGCTCTACGGGCTGGTGGTGGACCAGGACACCGGGGCGAACGTGCTACCGGTCAACGACGCCGACGGCTGGCTGCACCTGGGCCTCGGCGTGGTCATGATCGCATCGGGTGCGCTGACCGGCCGGTCGCGTCGCTGACCGGGGTTGCGGCGGGTGACCTGTCTCGCCTCCGCCGTCGGTCCGGTTTGACCGGGAACGGCGTCGGGTAGTTGGCAGATCCCGACCCAGCAGCGAATTGAGGCGCCGATGTCGAGCGGGATCACCTGCGAGGTGCGCACCACGGCACCGGTGGCGGTCGTCCGGCTCACCGGCCCGCTGCACCTCGGCACGATGCGTTCGGTGCATCAGATGCTCAGCGACGCGCTCGTCGACCAGCCGGAGGCGCTGGTGGTCGACATGGCCGGGGTGACCGTCGAGGACCGACTGGCGCTGTCGGTGTTCGCCGCGACCGCCCGGCGGGCCGAGGAGTGGCCGGCCGTGCCGGTGCTGCTCTGCGCCCCGTCGCCGGTGGCGGCGCGGTGGCTGGCCGAGTCGAGCACCTGCCGGGTGCTCCCGGTGTCCGCGGACTGCGCGGAGGCGACCCGGTTGGCCGACGCGTCGTCCGCGCCGCGGATGCGGGCCCGGCTGGAGCCGGTGGCCGAGGCCTGCCGGCGGGCCCGGGAGTTGGTCACCGACGCGTGCACGCGGTGGAACCTGCCCGACGCGTCCGGCCCGGCCGCGTTGGTGCTCAGCGAGCTGGTCGGCAACGTGGTCCGGCACGCCGGCACGCCCATGCAGGTGACGGTGACCCTG
>NZ_JAGPXZ010001171.1:0-1236 GCF_018070305.1 Micromonospora sp. M51
TCCGCCGACGGCCGGGACGCGGTCTGGGTGGTCCGCGCCGGCAAGGCCGGCCGGGCGTCGGTGACGGTGGGCGTCCAGGGGTCCGACCTGGTGCAGATCCTCGACGGGGTGCAACCCGGCGACCGGATCGTGGTGCGCGGCGCCGACCAGGTCCGCGACGGCCAGGAAGTCCGGTGAGCGAACCCGCCGCTTCAGGTCCGCACGGCGGGGAGCGTGCCCCGGCGATCGAGGCGGTGGACGTCTCCCGGACGTACCAGCTCGACGGGGTGTCGGTGGCGGCGCTGCGCGGGGTGTCGTTGACCGTGCGGCCGGGGGACTACGTGGCCCTGGTCGGGCCGTCCGGCTCGGGCAAGTCCACCCTCATGCACCTGCTCGGTGGGCTGGACCGGCCCACCGGTGGCCGCCTGGTGATCGGCGGGCGGGACGTCAACGCCCTCGCCCCGCCGGAGATGGCGACCCTGCGCAACGAGACGATCGGCTTCGTCTTCCAGGCGTTTCACCTGTTGCCGCGTACCTCGGCGGTGGAGAACGTGGCCCTGCCCCTGGTCTACCGGGGGGTGTCGGCCCGGCAGCGGCGGGAACGGGCGGCGGCGATGCTCGGCCGGGTCGGTCTCGGGCACCGGCTGGACCACCGGCCCAACCAGATGTCCGGCGGTGAGCAGCAGCGGGTGGCCATCGCCCGCGCGTTGGTCACCGAGCCGACGGTGCTGCTGGCCGACGAACCCACCGGCAACCTGGACAGCGTCACCGGTGCCGCCGTGCTGGAGCTGTTGGAGCAGTTGAACGCGGAGTCCGGGGTGGCGCTGGTGATGGTCACCCACGACCAGGAGGTGGCGGCCCGCGCCCACCGTCGGATCACCATGCGCGACGGGGTGGTCGTGGCGGACAGCGCACGCCCGCCGGGCGCGCACTCCGCCCATGATCGACCGCCGTCCGTTGATCACGGTCGACCTGCGACACTGGTCCCCGCTCCCAGCGCGGAGCCCCGGTCCGCGTCCGGAAGCGGCCCGGGGCACCCGTCCGGTGGCTCCGGTGGCGCCGCCGGAGCCACCGGGCGCCTTCCGCGCGAGGCCGAGCGGCCACAGGCCGACCCGCGCGACGCCGACCCGCGCGAGGCACGCGACGCGGCTGTCGGTGAGCGCGCAGCCGAGCGTCCCGGGGGTACGACGTGAGGGTCGCCGAGGCGTGGCGGGTGGCGCTGGACGCCCTGCGGGCCAACCGGCTGCGCGCTCACCG
>NZ_JAGPXZ010001172.1:0-1229 GCF_018070305.1 Micromonospora sp. M51
GTGGAAGCCCCACCAGACCACCGAGGTCCGGACGGCCTCCTTCGCCGACCTGAACACCCGCACCTTCCACGACCTGCTCAAGCTGCGCATCGACGTGTTCGTGGTGGAGCAGAACTGCCCGTACCCGGAGCTCGACGGGCGCGACGTCGAGCCGGGCACCCGCCACCTCTGGCTCACCGACGGCGGCGCGCCGCTGGCGTACCTGCGGATTCTGGCCGACCCGGACGGCACCGCCCGGATCGGTCGGGTGGTGGTGGCCCCGGCGGCGCGCGGCGGCGGACACGCCGGCCGGCTGATGAGCGCGGCGTTGGAGGTGGTGGGCAACCGGCGGTGCGTGCTGGAGGCCCAGTCGCACCTGGTCGGGTTCTACGCCCGGCACGGCTTCGCGGTCAGCGGCCCCGAGTACGTCGAGGACGGCATCCCGCACACGCCGATGCGACGCGAACCCATTGACGTGTGACGATCAAAATGGCATCGTGCCGGGTAGCGCCGTCGCGGGAGCCAGCGATGAGGCCTGGGAGTGGGCAACTCCCGGCGATCCGGGTGTCGACGTCCGACCTCATCCCCCCGGGGGCTCCATGTCCACTCTCACCCGATCACGACGCGTGCTCTGGCTGTTCGCCATCGTGGCGACCACCACGCTCCTGTTGACGACCGCACTGACCACCGTGCTGACCAGGCCCGCCTCGGCGCACGGTTCGGTCGTCGACCCGGCCTCGCGCAACTACAGCTGCTGGCAGCGGTGGGGCGGCGACTTCCAGAACCCTCGGATGGCCACCGAGGACCCGATGTGCTGGCAGGCCTGGCAGGCCGACCCGGCCGCCATGTGGAACTGGAACGGCCTGTTCCGCGAGGGCGTGGGGGGCAACCACCAGGCCGCCGTCCCCGACGGCCAGCTGTGCAGCGGCGGACGCACCCAGAGCCCCCGCTACAACGCGCTGGACACCGTCGGCGCCTGGAAGACCACGGCGGTGTCGAACAACTTCCGGCTGCGCTTCTTCGACCAGGCCAGTCACGGAGCCGACTACATCCGGGTGTACGTGACCAAGCAGGGCTTCAACTCCGCCACCCAACCGCTGGGCTGGGGCAACCTGGAGTTGGCGGGCCAGATCGGCAACACCCCGGCCTCGCAGTGGGACCCGGACACCGGTGGCGTCTCGATCCAGATCCCGGTCAGCGCGCCCGGACGCACCGGGCGGCACATCGTCTACACCGGCTGGCTGGCCAGC
>NZ_JAGPXZ010001173.1:0-1228 GCF_018070305.1 Micromonospora sp. M51
CCGCCCCGGGGCTGCTCGGCATGCTGCCGCCCGTCGATGCGTCGGGCGGCGGTGTTCGTGGGCCACCGCTCGCCCACGGTGACCGGGTGACCGACACCACCGGGGTCCGGCGCGGCCTGAGCGACCGTGTCGACGCGGTGAACGGCCGATGTCCGTCGCCCGACCGGGCGTGTGAGGGCACTCACCCCGAAGACCGGAACACGCCGACCAGCGAGGCCCCTACGATCGCCTGTAGGTGCAGCAGCCGGCACCTGACGGCCACGGCACGGATCAGCGCAGGGCGCAGTGCGGCGCCCGGCCGCCCGGGCCGATCGCAAACACGACCTCTACGAGGACCGATGAATCCTGTCGTACTGATCGCCGAAGAACTCGCCCCCGCCGCCATCGAGGTGCTCGCCCACGACTTCGACGTCCGTCACGTCGACGGCACCGACCGTCCGGCCCTGCTCTCGGCGCTCTCCGAGGCCGACGCCGTCATCGTGCGCAGCGCGACCCAGATCGACGCCGAGGCCATCGCCGCCGCGCCGCGCCTCAAGGTGGTCGCCCGCGCGGGCGTCGGTCTGGACAACGTCGAGGTGCCGGCCGCCACCGCCCGGGGCGTCATGGTCGTCAACGCGCCCACCTCGAACATCGTCTCCGCCGCCGAGCAGGCCGTCGCGCTGCTGCTCGCCGTGGCGCGTAACACCGCGAGCGCCAGCGCCGCGCTCAAGGCGGGGGAGTGGAAGCGGTCCAAGTACACGGGCGTCGAGGTGCAGGGCAAGACCGTCGGCGTGGTCGGGCTCGGCCGCATCGGCGTGCTCTTCGCCCAGCGCATCGCCGCGTTCGGCACCCGGCTGATCGCGTACGACCCGTACATCCAGCCGGCCCGCGCGGCGCAGCTCGGCGTCCGCCTGGTGGGGCTGGAGGAGCTGCTTCGGGAGAGCGACTTCATCTCCATCCACCTGCCGAAGACGCCGGAGACGGTGGGCCTGATCGGTGAGAAGGAGCTGGCGATCGTCAAGCCCGGCGTCCGCATCGTCAACGCCGCCCGTGGTGGGCTGGTCGACGAGCAGGCGCTCGCGGACGCGATCGCCGAGGGTCGGGTCGCCGGCGCCGGTGTCGACGTGTACAGCAAGGAGCCGTGCACCTCGTCGCCGCTGTTCGCCTTCGACAACGTGGTGGCCACCCCGCACCTGGGCGCCTCCACCCACGAGGCGCAGGACAAGGCCGGTCTCGCGGTGGCCAAGAG
>NZ_JAGPXZ010001174.1:0-1225 GCF_018070305.1 Micromonospora sp. M51
GCCCGGCAGCCGCCGCGATGCCGGCCGTCTCCCGGCGGCCGGCGAGGCGGACCGGGTCGCCGGGGCGCAACCCCAGCGCGGTCAGCGCCTCCGGGTGCAGCCGCACGATGCCCCGTCGGGCGTCCAGCGCCGCCGGTCGCAGGCTCGCCGTCAGGGTCAGGTCGGGTTGCGCCACCGCCCGACCGTAGCCGCCCGCGGCCAACCCCGTCGGTCAGCGCCGCGGATCCAGCTCGTCCAGCAGCGTCGGATCGCGCCGGATCAGCTCGGCCAACCGGGCCGCCGGGTCCGGGCTCAACCCGTCCGGGCCGGGCGCCCAGGCGGGCACCGTCCGCCCGGAGAGCGGCCAGGCCGGCGGGGGTTCCACCGGGGTCGGTGCGGGGACCGGTCCGACCGTGACCGCCGGCCCGTTCCAGGAGACCCGCATCGGGTACGCCCGCCCGCCGTGCTCCACCTGCACTGTGACCGCCAGCCCGGGGTGGGCCCCGACGACCTGACGGACCGCCTCGGCCACCTCCTCGACCGGTCCCCATCCGGCCACGTCGCTCGGGGCCTCCACCCCCGCGTGCCGCGGGTCGTGCCGGCCCGAGGTGTTGCGGGTGCCGCTGCCGGGCGGGCTCGACGGTGCGGTGGTGTCGTCACGGTCGGCGGCCCGACGGCGCGACGCCTCCTCACGTCGGGCCAGCCGGGCCAGCGTCTCGTCCAGGTCGCCCCTCACCAGATCACCTCTTCCCGCCACGGCCGGAGCTGACCAGCTCAGGCCTTCCTCTCCCGGGTAGCACGGTCCAGCGCGCGGTCCAGGACGACCAGGAGGGCGTCCCGCACCGAGAGTCGGTCGCGGGCATCGAACTGCACCAGAGGTACATGATCGCCGATGGCCAACGCCCAACGGATCTCACCCAGCTCCAGGGCCAGCCGCCCGTCGAAGGCGTTGACCCCGACGACGAACGGCAGCCCGGCCCGCTCGAAGAAGTCGATGGCGGGGTAACAGTCGTCCAGCCGTGCGCTGTCCACCACCACCAGCGCGCCGAGTGCTCCCCGGGCCAGGTCGTCCCACATGAAACCGAACCGGGTCTGCCCCGGCGTGCCGAACAGGTAGAGCTTCAGGCTGCGGTCGATCGTCACGCAGCCGAAGTCCATCGCCACCGTGGTGGTGGTCTTGGTGGACCGGACACCCGGGTCGTCCACGCCGATCCCGGCGCTCGTCATCTCGGCCTCGGTGGTCAGC
>NZ_JAGPXZ010001175.1:0-1223 GCF_018070305.1 Micromonospora sp. M51
CGGGGCGTCGAGGCGCCCCACGTACGCGGAGACGGTGCCGGGCACCCGGTCCAGGTGGGCGTCGAGATCATCCCAGGTCATGCCGGTGACCGTAGCGGATCACGGGTGGGCGGACTCGCGTACCCGTCGGGGGAAAAAGCACCGGGCGCGCCGGCCGCAAGCGGCCGACACGCCCGGTGTCGGGTGCGGGTGGGTCAGCTGGCGTGCTTGCGGCGGGCGGCGGCGCGGCCCCGCTGCTGCTGGTCGAGCACCACCTTGCGGATGCGCACGGCGGTCGGGGTGACCTCGACGCACTCGTCCTCGCGGCAGAACTCCAGGGCCTGCTCCAGGGAGAGCTTGCGCGGCGGGATCAGCTTCTCCGTCTCGTCGGAGGTGGACGCCCGCATGTTGGTGAGCTTCTTCTCCTTGGTGATGTTGACGTCCATGTCGTCGGAGCGGGAGTTCTCCCCGACGATCATGCCCTCGTACACCTCGGTGGTGGGCTCGACGAACAGCTGGCCGCGCTCCTGCAGGTTGATCATCGCGAAGGCGGTGACGGCGCCGGCCCGGTCGGCGACGAGCGAACCGTTGTTGCGGGTACGCAGCTCGCCGAACCACGGCTCGTAGGACTCGAAGACGTGGTGCAGGATGCCGGTGCCCCGGGTGTCGGTGAGGAACTCGGTGCGGAAGCCGATCAGGCCGCGCGCCGGAACCAGCCACTCCATCCGGATCCAGCCGGTGCCGTGGTTGACCAGCTGCTCCATCCGGCCCTTGCGGGTGGCGAGGAGCTGGGTGATCGCGCCGAGGTATTCCTCCGGGGCGTCGATGGTCAGGCGCTCGACCGGCTCGCAGGTCTTGCCGTCGATCTCCTTGGTGACCACCTGCGGCTTGCCGACGGTCAGCTCGTAGCTCTCCCGGCGCATCTGCTCGACCAGGATGGCCAGCGCCAGCTCGCCGCGGCCCTGCACCTCCCAGGCGTCCGGTCGCTCGGTGGGCAGGACCCGCAGCGACACGTTGCCGATCAGTTCCTTGTCCAGGCGGTCCTTGACCATCCGGGCGGTGACCTTGGAGCCCTTGACCCGGCCGACCAGCGGCGAGGTGTTGGTGCCGATGGTCATCGAGATGGCCGGCTCGTCGACGGTGATCAGCGGCAGCGCGACCGGGTTCTCGACGTCGGCCAGCGTCTCACCGATCATGATCTCCGGGATGCCGGCGACGGCGATGATGTCACCCGGCCCGGCGGT
>NZ_JAGPXZ010001176.1:0-1223 GCF_018070305.1 Micromonospora sp. M51
GCCCCGGATTGTCCTGACCGAGGCGCTCCAGCGCGTGCAGGCCACCGAGGCGTACCGCCGCGCTGTCGTTGCCGAGCAGCTCCACCGCCCGGGTGTAGAGCTCGGTCAGCCGACGTTCCGCCGCGTCGTGCTCGGCCGCCCCGGACTGCCGATCCTGGTGGCGCTGCGCGGCCTCGGCCACCGCCTCGGCGTGCGCCTGCACCCGGTCCCGGTGCACCTGGTCGCGGGCGGCGACGCTCTCCTGGTGTCGCTGCGCGCGTTCGGTGATCCACTGGCGGCGGGCGGCGAGCAGCAGCGCGAGCCCTCCGCCGGTGCCGGCGACGACGGTCAGGCCGGTCCGGATCGCGTCGATGCGCAGCGTGGCACGGGTGTCGGGTTGGCTGGCCCGGTCGGCCTCGGTGAGCAGCAGGTCCAGCACCAGCCAGCCCAGGACGACGGCGGCCAGCAGGCCGACCAGGACCAGCCACCACGGCATCACCCGCAGCTCGCGCTCGGTGGGTTCGTCGACAGCCACGGCCACAGCATGCCAGTGAGCGTCCGGGGTCCGATATGGAGCGTGGCGGTATGACCGTTTACACCCCCGGCGGAACAACGGGTTACCGGCGCGTAACAAGTCATTGACGTTTCCAAATTGTTGCGGGCATCATCGTCGCACGGTCGACCGGACACCCCCACCCACCTGCCCGGTTCGCCGGGCGCCTCCCCCCGGAGGTGCAGCGATGCTGCTCCGAAAGACCGCCCTCGTGCTGGCCCTCGCCACCGCCGCGCTGCTCGCGTCCACCGCCACGGCGACCGCGGCGCCCGCCGACCCGGCCCCCACCCCCTTCGCCGCCGCCGTGGCGGCCAACCCCGTCATCGTGGTCGGCGGGCTCAGCGGCGTCGCCGTCGCGTACGAGCCGATCGCCGGCCGGCTGCGCGCCGACGGCTACCGCACCTTCATCTACCAACTTCCCGGACTGGGCCTCGGTGACATCCCCACCTCGGCCCGCGCGTTCGCCACCTACGTCAACCAGGTACGCGCCAGCACCGGCGCGGCGACCGTCGACCTCGTCGCCCACTCCGAAGGGGGCCTGGTCAGCCGGTACTACCTCAAGCGGCTCGGTGGCACCGCCGCCGTCGGCCGGTACGTCAGCCTGGGCACACCCCAGTACGGCACGTACGTCGCCAACATCGTGGCGTTCCTGGGGCTGGGCACCTGCGCCGGAGTGGTGGCCTGGACGCAG
>NZ_JAGPXZ010000118.1:0-11649 GCF_018070305.1 Micromonospora sp. M51
GGGCCGGGCCGGACTGAGCCGACACCGAGCCCAGGCCCTGCAGACGCTACGGAAGGCAGCCGCCGGTAAGCGGCGTGGAGCGGCTGGAACGAGGCGAGACGCGAGAGTGACAGCGGCTGGACATGGCGACGGGCGCCGCTCCCGGTGTCCCGGAGGCGGCGCCCGTCGTACTGCTTCGGTTGAGCGTCAGTGCCGATCGATGTCGCTGGCGGTGTCCTCGCGGTAGCTCGCGCCACCGACGGCCTCGCAGGGGAGCGGCTTGGCGCCACCCTCCGGCGGGCCGGCCACGCTCTGGCCGGCGGCCAGCTCGGGGAACTTCGCGTCGAACGCCGGCCGCTCGGAGCGGATGCGCGGCATGCGGTCGAAGTTGCGCAGCGGCGGCGGGCTGCTGGTCGCCCACTCCAGCGAGTTGCCGTGACCCCAGGGGTCGTTCACCTCGACCACCGGGCCGGTCTTGTACGACTTCCAGCAGTTGTAGATGAACGGCAGCGTGGAGATACCGGTGATGAACGCGCCGATCGTGGAGATCATGTTCAGCGTGGTGAAGCCGTCGCTGGGCAGGTAGTCGGCGTAGCGGCGGGGCATGCCCTCGTTGCCGAGCCAGTGCTGCACCAGGAACGTGGTGTGGAACCCGATCATGGTGAGCCAGAAGTGCACCTTGCCCAGGCGCTCGTCGAGCATCCGGCCGAACATCTTCGGGAACCAGAAGTAGATGCCGGCGAAGACGGCGAACACGATGGTGCCGAAGAGCACGTAGTGGAAGTGCGCCACCACGAAGTACGAGTCCGACACGTGGAAGTCGATCGGCGGGCTGGCCAGCAGCACACCGGTGAGACCACCGAAGAGGAACGTGACAAGGAAGCCGACCGCCCAGAGCATGGGCGTCTCGAAGCTGATCTGGCCCCGCCACATGGTGCCGATCCAGTTGAAGAACTTCATACCGGTCGGCACGGCGATCAGGTAGCTCAGGAAGCTGAAGAACGGCAGCAGCACCTGGCCGGTGGCGAACATGTGGTGCGCCCAGACGCTCATGGAGAGCGCGGCGATCGCGACGGTCGCGGCGACCAGACCCTTGTAGCCGAAGATCGGCTTGCGGGAGAAGACCGGGATGACCTCGCTGATGATGCCGAAGAACGGCAGCGCCACGATGTAGACCTCGGGGTGCCCGAAGAACCAGAACAGGTGCTGCCAGAGCATTGGCCCACCGGTTGCGGGGTCGTACACGTGCGCGCCGAGGATGCGGTCCGCGGCGAGCGCGAAGAGCGCGGCGGCCAGCAGCGGGAAGACCAGGATCACCAGAAGGCTGGTGACCAGGATGTTCCACGTGAAGATCGGCATCCGGAACATGGTCATGCCGGGCGCGCGCAGGGTCAGCACCGTGGTGATCATGTTCACGGCGCCGAGGATGGTGCCCAGACCGGAGATGGCCAGACCCATGATCCACATGTTGGCGCCGACGCCGGGCGAGTGCTCGACGCTGCTCAGCGGCGCGTACGCGAACCAACCGAAGTCGGCGGCGCCACCCGGGGTGATGAACCCGGCCGTCGCCATCGTCCCGCCGAACAGGTACAGCCAGTAGGCGAAGCTGTTCAGCCGGGGGAAGGAGACGTCGGGCGCGCCGATCTGGATCGGCACGATGTAGTTGGCGAAGGCGAACACGATCGGCGTCGCGAAGAACAGCAACATGATCGTGCCGTGCATGGTGAAGAGCTGGTTGTACTGCTCGGGCGACAGGAACTGCAGCCCTGGCCGGGCCAGCTCAGCCCGCATGATCAGCGCCATCAGGCCGCCGATCATGAAGAACACGAACGCGGTGACCATGTACATGATCCCGATTTGCTTCGCGTCCGTGGTTCGCAGCAGCCGCGCGATGGCCGACCCCTTGACCGGCTCCCGGACCGGCCAGGGCCGGGTCACGACCGGCTTGGGTGCGACGGTGGTCACGAGTGGCCTCCGGTTCTCGGTTGTCCCGCTCGGCACACGCTGGTTATCGGCGGGCCGTCATCCGCAAGGAGGATAGTCCCCGGCAGGTCGCAGCGCCGCGTGGGGTGGCGTGACACGATCTACAACGGGCCTACAGCGGGCCGAGCAGGAGCCGGTAGTGCTCCCCGAAGATCCGGTCGCCGCGTCCGCGCAGCAGCGGGTCGCGCAGCGCCGGCGGCACGTCCCTGGTCCGGTTGCGGTCCCGGGTCCGGTCGGCCACCCATCGGGTACGCGGGCGGCGACGGCTCTCGTACGCCACCAGCGCCGCCTCCACGCTGTTGGCGGCGCGCAGCGACTCGGCCAGCACCACGGCGTCCTCCAACGCCATGGCCGCGCCCTGCGACAGCGTCGGGGCGGTGGCGTGCGCCGCGTCGCCGACCAGCAGCACGCGCCCCCGGTGCCAACGGCCCAGCTCCACCTCGTCGGTGATCCCGACGTGCACCTCGTCGAGCGCCGCCAGCACCTCGGGCACCGGGCCGCGGTAGTCGGCGAAGAGGTCCCGCAGCCGCGCGAGGGGGTCGGCGGGTTCCTCGGTGCCGGCCTCGTCGGCGTAGAGGTGCAGTCGCCCGGCGCCGATCGGCACCATCAGGAACCCGGAGCGCTGGCCGAGCAGTGCGGTCCACTCGGTGACCGGTGGGCCGTCCTGCGCGACGGCCCGGTAGACCACCTGCCCGACCGGGCGCGGCGGCCCACCGAGGGCGGCCAGCGCGCGGACCGAGGACCGTGGCCCGTCGGCGCCGATGACCAGGTCGTACTCGGTGGTGGTGCCGTCGGTGAAGGTGACGCCGACGGCACCGGGGAGCAGGTCCAGGGTGCGGACCTCGGCGCCGTGCCGGACCGCGCCGCCGGCACCGCTGAGCAGCACCCGGTGCAGGTCGGCGCGGGGTAGTGCCCGGCACTCGCCGACGCCGGCCCAGAGGGCGTCGAGGTCGACCTCGCAGAGTTGCGCGCCCGCGGCGTCGAAGAACCGCTGCCGGTGGATCACCTGCCCGACCGGCCGGACCGGGTCGTGCAGGTCGAGCCGGTGCAGTGCGCGGGCGGCGTTGCCGGGCAGGTAGAGACCGGTCTCGGTGGACTCCCCCGGTGGCAGCTTGTCGGTGACGTCGGGCCGGAAGCCCGCCAGGCGCAGCGCCCGGGCTACGGACAGGCCGGCGATGCCCGCGCCGACGACGAGGATGCGCAGGGGGGAGCCACCCATGGTGGTGTACGCCTCCGGAGGGGGAGCGGCACGCGTTGGAGGCAACACGCTACTCGGAGCGATCGGCGCACACCAGGCCCAATCGGCCCGCACCCCGCCGCTCGTCGGCGACCCGTGCCGTTTGGCCGGCCGGCCGTCGCCGGCCGTAAGGCGGGGATGGCAATCCTCACAATTTGCCAGTTCAACCCCGACGGTTGCGCGTCAGTTTCAGACATGTAAATGTGTCGTTGAGCGTGGGAGCGCTCCCGCACTGCCCCACCACATCCGGCGCCCGGCACGCGCCGAGTCAAGGAGCGTCATGAAACGTCAACTTCGGGCCCTGGCCGTCGCCGGGTTGCTGGTCGCCAGTTCCCTGGTGGCCGTGACCTTCGGCGGCACCGCCTCCGCCGACACCCTGATCTGCGAACAGTACGGCTCGACCACCATCCAGGGCCGCTACGTCGTGCAGAACAACCGCTGGGGCACCACCGCCCAGCAGTGCATCAACGTCACCAGCAGCGGCTTCGAGATCACCACCCTGAACGGCAGCAGCCCGACCAACGGCGCGCCCACCGCGTACCCCTCGGTGTTCTTCGGTTGCCACTACACCAACTGCTCCCCCGGCACGAACCTGCCGATCCAGGTGAGCCAGATCAGCAGCGCCACCAGCAGCATCTCCTACCGCTACGTCAGCGGCGCCACCTACAACGCGTCGTACGACATCTGGCTGGACCCGTCGCCGAAGCGGGACGGGGTGAACCAGATGGAGATCATGATCTGGCTCAACCGGCAGGGCCCGATCCAGCCCATCGGCTCGGTGGTCGGCACGACGAACCTGGCCGGCCGCACCTGGGAGGTCTGGCGGGGCAGCAACGGCTCCAACAACGTCATCTCGTACGTCGCGCAGTCGGCGATCTCCAGCCTGAACTTCAGCGTGCTGGACTTCATCAACGACACCCGCAACCGGGGCGCGATCACCAACTCCTGGTATCTGACCAGCATCCAGGCCGGCTTCGAGCCGTGGCAGGGCGGCGTCGGCCTGGCCGTGACGTCGTTCTCGGCCAACGTCAACGGCGGCGGCAACCCCACCAACCCGCCGCCGACCACGCCGCCGCCGGGCGGTGGCGCGAGCTGCGCGGTGAAGTACACGGCGAACTCGTGGAACAACGGCTTCACCGCCGACGTGCAGATCACCAACACCGGGTCCAGCGCGATCAACGGCTGGACGATGAACTACAACCTGCCCAGCGGGCAGACCGTCACCAACGCCTGGAACGCCACGGTGAGTCAGAGCGGGTCCGCGGTGACCGCCCGGAACGTGAGCCACAACGGGTCCATCGCACCCGGGGGCACTGCCAGCTTCGGCTACCAGGGGACGGTGAACGGGTCGTACTCGTCGCCGAGCAGCTTCTCGCTCAACGGGGCAACCTGCTCCCGCAACTGACCTGACGGCTGGGGGCGTGACCGTCCGTCGCGCCCCCACCGCGCACGAGATCCGGCGCTGTCAGACCCGGGTGAGGCGTACCGCGTCGGCGATGACCAGGCCGCTGGAGCTGCTCCACCGGCTCACACCGACCCGGTTGGCGTCGCCCGCCGGCAGGGCGAACGTGCCGAGGGCGCGCCACTGCCCGCCGGTGGCCCGTTGGTCGACCCGGACGGTCTGGTTGCCGCTGCTGGTGGCGACGATGTACGGGGCGGCGCTGTTGTAGCCCGAGTTCGCCGGCCACCAGGCCTCGACCCGGTAGTTGCCGGCGGCCGGGACGTTGAACCGGTACCAGGCGACATCGCTGGCGGCGACCGGTTCGGCGTAGCGGTAGTCGGCCCCGTAGCGCTGACTGGAGTACGACGACACGCCCCAGTTGGCGCTGGCGGTGAACCGACCGCTGGTGGTGTTGTCCACGGTTGCGGACCAGGTCGTGCCGCCGCCGGCCATCTTCGCCGCCACGTCGGCGCGCATGACGTTCAGGTCGATGAAGGACGGGTCGATCTTGCCGGTGGTGCTGGTTTCCCGGTGGCCCCGGGCGTAGCTGCTGTCCCGGCCGAGGCGGGTGAGCACGGCGGCGGTGGCGGCGACCGACGCGTTGTACTGCGCGGCCGTCATCTCCTGGTTGACGCCGTTGTAGTCGATCTCCCACCCGATCATCAGGGTGTTGCCGTCCCCGGACGGGATCGGTCCACTGCCGCCGCTGACCCCGGCGTGGTTGCAGCGGCCGGCGGAGATGACGTGGAAGACGCCGTTGTAGTCGACGAGCGCCTGGCACAGCGGCCCCGGCAGGTCGGAGCGGCCGTTGATGCAGATGCCGAGGGCCGGGTGCGGGTTGCTGGCGCTCGAGGTCGAGGCGGTGTGGTGCCAGAGCACTCCGATCGGGTCGAAGGAGCCGGGGCGCATCCGGTTGAGCCAGTCGCCCTCGACGACGACCTGGACCCCGGCGGCCCGCAGCACGTCCACCAGCCAGGGGATCGTCGCCATCAGGCGTCCGCGAGCAGGTCGGCGAGGCACTCGGCCTTCGGCGCGGCGCTGGCCGGGGCGGGTCGGGCGACGACGGTCAGCGCGGCGACCAGCAGGGCGGGGATGCCCAGCACCCCACGGCGGCGCAGACGGACGGATGGTGATCGGGTCATGGCGATCCTCCAGCGACGGCGGGCACGAACGGATCGACGAACGTGATGACGGGCACGCTATACCGTCACGTACGTCGATGTCGATACCCTTCATCAGCGGGTCACCCGCTGAAGGAATCCGCCGATCAGCCCTCGCCGAGCGCGTCGATGTCGCGCATCTCCTCCGCCGTCAGCGAGAAGTGGAAGACGTCGAAGTTGGCGGTGATCCGCTCCGGGGTCACCGACTTCGGAATCGCCACGATCTCGTGGTCGATGTGCCAGCGCAGCACCACCTGCGCGGGCGAGACGCCGTGCGCGGCGGCGATCCTGACCAGCACCGGGTCACTGAGGTCACTGGTCTTGAACGGGCTGTACCCCTCCAGCACCACACCCCGGTCCCGGTGCTCGGCGTGCCGCTGCCGGTCGTACAGCGCGGGGCTCCACTCGATCTGGTTGACCGCCGGGTTCTCCTCGGTGGACTGGATCAGCTCGTCGATCTGAGCGGTGCTGTAGTTGCTGACGCCGATGGCCCGGGTGAGATTCTCGTCCCGGGCGGCGATCAGCTCCCGCCAGAGCGGGATGCTGACGGCCGGCGACCTCGGCGGCCAGTGGATCAGCCAGAGGTCCAGGTGGTCGACGCCGAGCGCCTCCAGGCTGGCCTCCAGCGTCTGCCGCTCCCGGCCCACCTGGTTGGGCGGCAGCTTGGTGGTGATGAAGACGTCCTCCCGGCGCAGCCCGCTCTCGCGCACCGCACGGCCGACCTCCCGCTCGTTGCCGTACACGGTGGCGGTGTCGAGGTGCCGGTAGCCGGTGTCGAGCGCCGCCAGCACGGCGTCGTACCCGGCCTGGCCGGTGGCCTGCCAGGTGCCGAAGCCGAGCAGGGGCATCCGCACGTCACCGGGGAGCAGGGCGGTGGGCTGGTCGGTGAGGTCCATGAGGTCCGTTCTACCCCGCCGCGCCCCCGACCGCCGAGTGAACCGGACACTGGGGCGTCCAGCGCACCGGTCGGTTTTGCCGGAGAATGCGGGTGTGACCGACCGGCTGCGGGAGTACCGGCGACGGCGGGACGCGGCCCGCACACCCGAGCCGGTGCCGCAGGGCCCGCCGTCGGCCGGCCCCGACGCCGCCCGCTTCGTCATCCAGCAGCACCACGCCCGCAGCCTGCACTGGGACCTGCGCCTGGAGCACGACGGGGTGCTCGCGTCCTGGGCGGTGCCACGCGGGCTGCCACGCGATCCGGGTCGCAACCACCTCGCCGTGCACACCGAGGATCACCCGATGGAGTACCTCGACTTCGCCGGCGAGATCCCCGCCGGTAAGTACGGCGGGGGCCGGATGCTGATCCACGACCGGGGCACCTACCACTGCGAGAAGTGGCGCGACGACGAGGTGATCGTGACCCTCGCCGGTGACCGGACCGCCGGGCGCTACGTGCTGTTCGCCACCGGCGGGCGGGACTGGATGGTCCGCCGCACCGACCCCGCGCCACCCGGCTGGACAACGATGCCGGATCTGGTCCGGCCGATGCACGCCACGCCCGCCGCCGGGCTCCCCCGCGACAGCGCCGCCTGGGGGTACGAGCTGCGCTGGGACGGCGTCCGGGCGATGGCGTACGTCTCCGGCGGCCGGCTGCGGCTGCTCTCCGAGACCGACGAGGACATCACCGGCGGATATCAGTGGCTGCGCGCGATGGCCGAGGCGCTCGCCCCCACCGAGGCGGTGCTCGACGGTGTGCTGGTGCGCATCGACGGTGCCGGCCGGGTGCGTCCGGTGCGTCCGAGCACCGGCAGCCGGGTCCCCGCCGACGCCCAGTACCTGATCGTCGACCTGCTCTGGCTGGAGGGCGTGAGCAGCGTCGACGTGCCGTACGCGCAACGCCGGGAGCTGCTCGATGGGCTGGCCTTGGCCGGTGCGCACTGGCAGACTCCGCCGTGGTTCCCGGGCGCGGGCGACGAGGCCCTGCGTGCCGGGCAGGAACAGGGCCTGCCGGGCGTGGTCGCCAAACGGCTGGACTCGGTCTACGAGCCGGGGCGGCGCAGCCGACGCTGGCTGGGCATCGACGCGGTCTGACGCGAGGAGCGACGTGTACCTGACCCACCTGGACTGCCCGCGGTGCGGCAAGGAGCACGCCGCCGACCGGTTACAGAACCTCTGCGACTGCGGGTCGCCGCTGCTCGCCCGCTACGACCTGCCAGCCGTGGCGAAGGCGGTCACCCCGGAACGCTTTCCGCTGCGCCCGGCCGATCTGTGGCGCTACCGGGAGCTGCTGCCGGTAGCCGATCCCCGGCACGTCACCACGCTGGGCGAGGGTTGGACGCCACTGCTGCGCACTCCGGCGTACGGCACCGAGATCGGCATCGCGGACCTGATGGTCAAGGACGAGGGGCTGATCCCGACCGGCTCGTTCAAGGCCCGGGGTGCCGCGGTCGGCGTGAGCCGGGCCCGTGAGCTGGGCGTCGAGCGGGTCGCGATGCCCACCAACGGCAACGCCGGGTCGGCCTGGGCCACCTACGCCGCGCGGGCCGGGATGGGCGCGACGATCGTCATGCCGTTGAGCGCGCCGAGTATCTGCCGGCGCGAGTGCGTCGCCGCCGGGGCCGACCTGCGCCTGATCGACGGGCTGATCGGCGACGCCGGCCGGCGGGTGGCCGAGCTGATCGCGGAGTCGAACGGGGCGATCTTCGACGCCGGCACGCTGCGCGAGCCCTACCGGCTGGAGGGCAAGAAGACGATGGGGTACGAGATCGTCGAGCAGCTCGGCTGGCAGGTGCCGGACGTGATCATCTACCCGACGGGCGGCGGTGTCGGCCTGATCGGCATCCACAAGGCGCTGCACGAGCTGCGCGAGCTGGGCTGGGTCGGTGACAAGCTGCCCCGGCTGGTGGCCGTGCAGTCCACCGGCTGCGCGCCGATCGTGCGGGCGTTCGCCGCCGGCGAGAATCGGGCGCAGCCGTGGGCGGACGCGCACACCGTGGCGTTCGGCATCACGGTGCCGGCCCCGCTGGGCGACGAGCTGATCCTGGCGGCGCTGCGGGAGTCGTCCGGCACGGCCGTCGCCGTCGACGACGCGGACATCCTGGCCGACCTGCGGGAGTTCGCCGGTCGGGAGGGGCTGCTGCTCTGCCCCGAGGGTGCGGCCTGCCTGACGGCGGCGCGGCAGCTGCGCGCCGGCGGGTGGATCCGGGCCGGCGAACGGGTGGTGGTGCTCAACACCGGCGCCGGGCTGAAGTATCCGGACACTGTCGACGTGTCCGGCGTACCCGTGCTGGCGTGAGAGCCGGCACCCCGCGGACCGCGGGGTGCCGACGCACGGTGCCTACTGGTAGGTGATGTCCGATGGTGAGTAGAGGCAGTTGACGCCGTCGGCGCCCTCGCCGATCTCGGTCGGCTCGCTGCCCTTCGGCACGCCCTTGTACTTCACGCAGATCGAGGTCTCCCGGTCCGGGTCGCCGACGATGGTGATCCGGGTGAACCGGGCGGTGTCGCCCCAGTTGGTGTTGATGCCGGCGATCGCGTCGGTGTTCCGGACGATCACGTTGTCGATCACCACGTGCCGCTGGTACGACGTGGAGCAGTTGCCGCAGGCCCGGTAGAGCTTCCCGGCGTTCTCCACCCGGAAGTTCTTGATGTAGACGGTGCCCGACCCGTTGTGTTGGAAGACCTTGTCGCTGGCGGAGCGGGCGCCACCGCCGTCGACGGTGTACGTGGTGCCGCCGCGGAAGGTCGCCGCGTCCTCGCCGACGTCCTCCCACCAGACGTTGATCAGGGTGCAGTTGCCCTCGCAGTGCACACCGTCACCAGCCGGCGCGCCGATGATCACGTTGCGCAGGGTGGCCCCGGCGGCCAACTCGAACATCGGGTCCTGGCTCTCGCTCTGCCCGCCGTCACCGATGCCGTAGTAACGCTTGAGCCCGCCGTCGAAGGTGCCGGACACCGGGATGGTCGCGTCCACCTTCTGGCTGGCGGTGGGCGTCGGCCAGCCGGCCGGCGGCGGGGTGGTGGTGGGTGGCGGAGTGGTCGGCGGCGGGGTGGTGGTCGGCGGTGGCGTGGTCGGGGTGCCACCGCCGGACGAGTCGACCAGCACGTCGTCGAAGCCACCGCTGGCGTACGCGGTGACCAGGCCGATCCGGCCCGCGCCGACCAGGCTGTTGCTGCCGGAGGCGATCTGGGTGCCGTTGACGAACCCGCGGATGGTGCTGCCGCTGGTCTCGATGCGCAGGGTGTACCAGGTGCCGGTGCCGACGCCGAGCGAGGCGGAGCCGATCGCCGTGACGGAGCTGCCGTTGACCGCCTGGAGTTCGGCGCGGCCGGAGCCGAGCAGGGCCAGCCGGTACATCTTGGTGCTGCTGGAGGAGCGGGCGGCGAGCCCGACCAGGGCGCTGGACGAGCCGAAGCTCGCCGGCCTGACCCGGGCCTGCACGGAGTAGTTGGTCCAGCTGGTCTGGCCGGCGAACTGGCGCGCCAGCTCACTGCCGGCGTTGGACTGGTTGAGCACCCCCGAGCCGTCCACCGCCCAGGTGCCACCGGACTTGGACCAGCCGGAGGTGTCGCCGTCGGTGAAGTCGTCGCTGAGGATGGTGGCCGCGAAGGCCGAGGTCATGCCGGCGGCGAGGGCCGCCACGGTCACCCCGGCACCCACCGCCAGCAGTAGTGGTCGGCGGCCGGAGAGTCGTCTTTGCTGCACAGGTGTCCTCCTTGACGCATGTGGTGGTGATCCCTGTGCCCGTCGGGCCCGAGACGCGTCGGCGCGGCGTGCGGCACTGAACGGGATCGGTGTGGCCCCGTCGGACGCCCGGATCCGAAGCGGGGTGAAGCGGGATCAAAGCCGTGGGAAAGGGCTTTCCCGCATTTTCGAGGCTAGGACTGTCCAACCATCAACGTCAATGCCTGGCGCTTGCAGGTCTGTTGCAGGATTCGACGGATCAGTAGCTCTCCGGCTCGGTGATCCGCCAGGCCGCGTTGATCAGCCCGATGTGCGAGAGCGCCTGCGGCATGTTGCCCAGCTGCATCCCGGTGGCCAGGTCGATCTGCTCGCTGAACAGCCCCACGTCGTTGGCGTACCCGACGACCCGCTCGAAGAGCGCCTCGGCCCGCTGCTGCTCGCCCGTCATCACCAGGCACTCCACCAGCCAGAACGAACACAGCAGGAAGCCGGCCGGGTCGGCCGTCCAGCGTCGCAGCAGACCGGCCTCGGTGCCCAGCTCGCGCTCGACCATCGCGATCGTCGAGCGCATCCGTGGGTCGGTGGCCGGCAGGAAGTGCGTGACCGGCAGGGCGAGCACCGAGGCGTCCAACTCCGCCGACCCGAACGCGCCGGTGAACGCCCCGATCCGTTCGTTCCACCCCTCGCGCAGCACGGTCTCGCGGATCTCGTCACGCACGTTGGCCCAGCGACGGGGGTCGGCCTGATCACCGAGCCGGTCGGCGAGCCCCACCGCCCGGTCCATGGTCAGCCAGCAGGACACCTTGGACGAGAGGTAGTGGCGCTCGTCGTCGCGGGTCTCCCAGATGCCCCGGTCCGGCAGGTGCCACGTCGCTGCCACCTGCTCGGTCAACCCGAGCACCATCTCCCGCAACTCGACCTCGAAGTTCGCACCGAGGTAGTCGCGCAGCCGCCACACCGCCGATATCACCTCGCCCGGCACGTCGAGCTGACGCTGCCGCCAGGCGTCGTTGCCGATCCGCACCGGCCGGCTGTCCCGGTAGCCGCGCAGGTGGTCGCAGTGGTGCTCGGAAAGGTCGCGCTCGCCCTCCAGCCCGAAGAGCACCGGCACGGGTTCGTCGCCGAACCGGCCGATCGAGCGGGTCGCCCAGGCGAAGAGCCGGGACGTCTCCTCGGGGCAGGCCGCCACCCAGAGCGCCCGCATCGTCAACGAGAAGTCCCGCAG
>NZ_JAGPXZ010001177.1:0-1218 GCF_018070305.1 Micromonospora sp. M51
CCACCTCGTTGGAGACGCAGGCCAGGGTGACGTACCGCTCGACCAGCGGTCGGGCCAGCAGGTCCGCGTAACTGTAGGTGCGCTCCTTACCGACCCGTCCGTGGATCCGCAGCCGCCAGGTGTCTGGGTCGACCTGGGGCACCACCAGCGCGGTGTCGATCCGGTAGAACCCGAAGTTCGGGGTGACGTACGGCGCCAGTTGGGCCAGCGAGAGGTTCGCGCCTGCCGGCACGGCCGGTGCGGGGGCGACTGGCGCGGGCAGGCGGATCGCGTCCCGGGCTGCGGACACGCCGCGCCGACCTGCCAGCCAACGCCCGCCGAGACCGGCCACCACTGCCGTTCCGAGCAGCACCCCGCTGCCGGTGAGGAATCGCCGCCGCGACTCCGGGTCCACCTCGGCGGGCCCAACCGGCTCAACCGCCGGCGTCGGTCCGGCCGAAGGCGCCGGCACCGGCGCGGCCGGAGACACCGGCCGACGCTCGGATGCTGAGGAGGCTCCCGTCGGCAGCTCGTCCCGCGACTCCGACCCCGGGCCGGTGGACGACACAGGCCCGGCAGGCGGCACCGCACCGTCAGGCCGCGCCGCACCGGCAGGCGGCACAGGACCGTTGGACGGCCCCGGGCCGGCGGACCGCACGGTCGGCGTGGGTGGTGACCAGGGCCAGGGGTTCAGTTCGAACGGGCCGGCGATGAACAGCCAGAGCACCAGGGCGCCGAGACCCGCGCCGATCACTGACGGCAGTGCGTCGGCGAGGTCCGCGCCGGAGCGGGTCAACGCGGCGGCGACGCCGATGGCGCCGAACGCGCCGATGCCTGCCAGGCCGAGTGCCAGCCGACGAACCGCCAGTACGCCGAGGAGCGCGGCGAAGCCGCCCAGCAACACGGCGGTGCCGACCAGCAGCGCGATCTTGTCGGCGGTGCCGAAGAGGTCGATGGCGAGTTGCTTGAGTGACTCGGGGACGGCGTCGACGATGACCCCGCCGACCGCGACCAGGGGTGCCGACCGGGGGCCGGTCAGCACCGCTACCGGTTCGGCGATCCCGATCGCGACGGCGGCGGCGGTGATTCCGGCCAGCGCGGCGTACCGCCGTGACGTGGTGCTCATCGGCCCAGTGTGCGCGATCATCTCGGCCGGGCGCCAACAACGTCAGCGTTCGGTACTGACCTGCCCGCCGACGGAGACGGGCCGGGGCGCGCCGCCGGGCGGCGGGGCGGCCC
>NZ_JAGPXZ010001178.1:0-1214 GCF_018070305.1 Micromonospora sp. M51
GTGCCGCGTTCGGCGAGCGGCGCCGGCTCGCGCCCCTCGCCGACCTGGTGCGGGCCGCTGTCGGCCTGCCCAGCGACGCGTCCACCGCACTGACCCGCCCGGCGGTGGAGGAGCGGCTGCGTCGGCTCGGGCAGCGGCTCGCCCGATCCGGTGCGGAGACCGCGCCGATCGCCACCGAGCAGCTGCTCGCCCTGCTCGGCTATGCCGAACTCCCGGCGCACGGCGGCACCGACAGCGGCGAGTGGGGCGGGTCGGGTACCCCGGCCGCGGATGCCGAAGTGGTGCCGAACGCGGTCGCCGACCTGCTCAGCGGGCTCGCCTCGGAGGCCCCGCTGGTGATCGTGGTGGACGACCTGCACGATGCCACCGCAGAGACGATCAGGGCCCTCGGGTTGACGCTGTCCAGGCTCACCGGCCCGGTGCTGGTGCTGCTGCTCGGCCGCCCCGAACTGGTGCGTACCGCCGGAGCGCTGACCCGGGTCGCGGACGCCGAGGTGCACTCGTTGCCGCCGCTGCGCGGCGCCGACGCGGCCCGGCTGCTGACGAGTTACCTCGGCGGCGGCAAGCTGCCCCAGGCCGACGCCGACCGGTTGCTCGCCACCGCCCAGGGCAACCCGTTCTACCTGGCCGAACTGGTCACCCTGCTGATCGAGCGGGGTGCGCTCACCACCGAGTCGGTGCGCGGTGCCGGTGCCGCGTCCGTCCGCGGCGTCGCCGTGGAGCGGTCCGGTTCCGGTGATCGGGAGCAGAGCGGGACGGCCAGTTGGCGGTTGGTGCCGGGTTCGCTGGGCAGCCGGCTGCTCTCCCGCGACCTCGCCGCCGTGCTGGCGGCCCGGATCGACGCGCTGCCGCCGGACGCCCGGTCGGTGCTGCGCGACGCGGCGGTCACCGGTGACACGGTGCCGACCGGCGCGCTGGAGGCGATGCGCGAGCAGCGGGCCGGTCGCGACGGCCGGCCGTCGGCGGTGGTCGCCGTCGAACTCGACCGGGCGGTCGAGGAGTTGCTGCAACGCCGGATGCTGCACCGCTCGCGTGCCGGCTACTCGTTCGCGACGCCGCTCATGCGGGAGGCCGCGTACGCCGGGGTGAGCAAGGCCGAGTTGGCTGAGCGGCACGCCGCGCTGGCCCGCTGGGCGGCACCGGTGGACGATGCCACGCCGAGCACGGTGGGCGGGTTCACCGACGAGGCCCGGGACGACTTCGTGGCGATGCAC
>NZ_JAGPXZ010001179.1:0-1206 GCF_018070305.1 Micromonospora sp. M51
TACCCACCGCCGATCGGCGGCCGCGTCAGATGTTTATAAGACACAGCGTAGCGTCGGATCCGGGTGGTGAGGTGGTCGAGCTGAAACAGCTCGCCGGTCTCCTCGGTGGACCGCTCCCGACGTTGCATCAGGTCCAGCAGGCTGAGCTGGTCGCGCAGCAGGACCTGGTTGCGTCGGGTCAGCCCCAGGAACAGCTCCCGCTCGGCGGCACCCCCCGACGGCGCGGCGCCCGGCGGCGCAGGCGGATCCTGGGGGGCCGGGGCGGCGGCCTTCGGCCCGGTCAGCTCCTCAGTCAGGCGCCGGATGGTGCCCGCCCAGCTCAGCAGGAGCACGAGCACGACGATCAGGCCGAGCCCCACCACGGCTCCGGTCCGCGCGATCAGCACCGCGGCACCGGGTGTGGCCCGCTCGACGCTGCTACGGGCGGTGCCCGTCACCAGGGTCTGCAGCGCACCCAGGGTGGTGTCCGCCGCGGCCCGCCAATCCCCGACGGTGACGCCGGCCAGGGCGTTGCCGGTGCCGGACTGGAGCAGCAGCCGGTCCTCCAGGGCGAGCAGAGCGGTGAACGCCGGGCTGGTCGCGAGGCGCTGCTGCTCGGCCCGACCGTCGGACGGCAGACCGGCGGCGGCCTCGGCGTTCGCGTACCGCTGGACGCCGACCAGGGCGGTCAGCCGACGCCGCTCGTCGGCGCCGAGTCGCGCGCCGGTCAGGGCGGCGCTGACCACTGTGTCCTCCCGGGCCAGCAACTCCCGGGCGCGGGCCAGCGCGATCACCGCGCGGGTGTCGGCGGCCAACCCGCTCTCGTACGCGCCCCACTCCGGGCCGTACACCCGGAAGGCGACGTCGACGACCTCGTCGTACCCGTCGATCGCCGCGGCCAGGCCGAGTCGCCCGGTGTCCATCCGGGACCGGGTGGTGCCGAGGCCGTCGAGCCGTCGGACCAGCTCACCGGCCCGGTCGCGGACCGCGCCGGCAGTGAGCAGCCGAAGGTCGCGCCCCTTGGTGAACTCGCGGATCTCGGCGGCGGCCCGGTCGGTGGCGTCGCGAGCCCCGACCAGCTCCGGCGTCGTCCCACCCGCCCCGGCGATCGTCTCGGCGGTGATCCGGCGTTCCGTCTGCAGGCTCAGGATCAGACGGTCGATGGGCTGTCCGAGCGTGTCCGCCAGCGCCCGGTCGCGCAGCAGGTCGACGGCGTCCTGGCTGGAC